>CAZUFQ010000028.1:0-16658 GCA_964618735.1 uncultured Enterobacteriaceae bacterium | reverse complement strand
AGAAGCCTTCGTTCCTGAGCACTTCGTCTTCAGGCACCCAGCGATACGGCCGTTCAGTAAAGTAACCAATAATCATACCCACTGCTCCTTTTTCCGGGGGTGTATGTAAATGTGTCTCCTGTTTGATAGCAGACAGAGGCTAAGGTTGGAAAGCCCTGCCAGACGAAAAACTCAGCGTCCAGGATGAGTGCGAAGACGCTCGTTCATTATTGTTCCATTATTCTGACGACCTGCCGATATGTCTCTTTGTTCTCCACGAACTCTGCCTGGAGACGTGTAGCGTCGTCTGAGGTCAGAACTGTTTCTCATGGTGAACTGAATAAAGAGAGGGTAAGCAGAATGCTTCTCTGAGGGAGACTATTGCATGAACCGTCTACGAGTGTTCTTTTTTACCTTGTTTATAGTTTACGCAGCTTTCAATGGGAGAGTGACCGCTGCAGAGACACAGGTTGAGCAGAACATCCACTACTTCATTTCCCATGCTGGCGAAGTGTTTTTCGTCTGGGGAATTAACGGGTGGAAGCCTGTACCGGAAGAATTACGCCCTCCTGGGACCTGGGTGAAAAATAATATGCTTCACACACCCATGGTGAGAGGGAAAGATGGGAAAAGTTTTACTGCGAGCATTCAAGTTCCGGCAGACGCAACAATCGATTACGGTTTCCTCATTACAAAAACTCCGCGTGAAAGTCAGATCACGCCAGTGTGGGATGGTGGCTATAGCGCCCTCGCTCAAACTGGCGCCGTAATCGCCGTCCGCGCTTCTTCTGTGTTGGTGCGGGAAATCCCTGGGAGCGGGGTTATCGGGTTTCCTGAAATCGGACTTCTCATTTTTGCGTGTGTGGTCATCGGGTGGGCGCTCACTCTCTTGTGGTCAGTAAGCTCACCGTCAGTTGAGGCGACATTTTTCACTCAGGTGAATGTTTCTCAGAAACGACTTCTTACCTTCGCAGCTATAATCCTCATCGGGAATCTTTTCTTTCTTGGCGGCACTGCGTATTTCACGTATCTCTTTCGCCAATTGCCGGCAGACGGTTGGCAAACGGCCCCGCTCTTCCTCACGTCTTTTTTGGTGCAGTGTAATCTGGCGGACGAGAACGTGCTGGCGGCTTGGTACTCTTCCATGTTGTTGCTGTTCGTAGCCGTCTTTTCTCTCTTGTGTTTCGCCGCCGATATCCAGCGCGCACGCTCGAGTTTCGAACGCTTTCTGAGTTGGGGTTGGGTTATTTTCGCTCTCTTGTTTTGGGGATTGTCTCTTGACGAAGTTGGGTCATTGCATGAGGGCATTGGCTTGATCCCAGGCTTACGCTCGTTGGGTAGCGGGTCGTTGGGGTGGACCTCGGTGCTCATCTTACCCATTTGCGGAGTTGGGCTGTTCATGCTTATTTTTGGTTGGGTGCAGTTGAAGCGCTATCCTCGGGCCCTCCTTTTTTTGACGCTGGGAGTGATCTTGTTTCTGAGTGTGCCTCTGCAGGAGAAGATTGAAATGCGCGTCTTAGCGTCGCTTGCGGACATTGCTCCCGGGCAACGACCAATCTGGCATATTCTTGTAGAAGAGGGATCAGAGATCTTCGGTTCGTTGTCGTTTTTCTGCGCCATGGCAATCTATCTTTCAATCGCCGTCAAAGAAAATCCAAGGAGAGATCAGGTCGGGAACCTCGAACTTCCTCTTGTTTTGAAACGCAGGCCACTGTTAGCAGGAGCAGCGCTCTTCGTCGGCGTGTCTGCCATCAGCATGTTTATGTTGCAATGGGCGAGCCCAATTTTATCAACCGGCGAAGAAGGAGTAGACGGTATTCCGCAAAATTGGTTTCCTAGTATGCTAGCTGCCTTGATTGCTCTTTTTTGTCTACAACTGTCCAAGACGGAATTTGCCTTGAGACGCGCCCTTTCTCTCTTGACTGCGGGGCTTGCGATAGTCCTCTCCGCGTACTGGGGATCGAACTGGGCTGGCTATACGTTCCAGGCGCCGCTGAGCAGCGCCCAATTTCTCATCTTCCAAGGGGGACCCCTCAGCGTGGCTGGTTTCGTGGTGGTTTTCCTTCTCTTTGCCATAAAAAAGCCCTGGTGTCGTTTTGGCGTCCACAGTTGGATCGTCTTGTTAACCATCGCAATGAGCGCAGGAATGATCTACATGGCGCCTCTAGCATTCATGGCTGAGAGCTGTCTTTTGCTTGCTTTGCTAGGCCATGTGTATGCCTCTCTAGAATAACTCGACGCTGTTCTGTTGCAGAGAGTGGTCCCGCTGCGCCAAGCTGCATTTTGTGATAAGCGAAGGCTGAGAAATAAGCAGAGAAGGCGAATGAGCCTCTGGCTTGTCTTTTCCGCTGTTTAAGGAGGGGGATCGTGCTCAGTCCGTATCGCGTGCTGGACCTCACAACCGAACGCGGCCTGCTCTGTGGGCAAATCCTCGGCGACCTTGGCGCCGATGTGATTAAGGTTGAACCGCCAGGCGGATCGCCCGCCCGCAAACTCGGGCCATTTTATCAAGACCAGCCCCACCCGGACCGTTCGTTATTCTGGTGGGCTTACAATCGCAACAAACGCAGCATCACGCTCGACTTGACGACGTCAGAAGGCAAAGCGATTCTGCATCGCTTAGCCGCTGGCGCGCATTTCTTGCTCGAATCTGACATGCCTGGTGCGCTTGCACAGTACGGCTGTGGGTATGCTGATCTTGCGGCTATCAACCCAGCGCTAGTCTACGTGTCGATTACTCCCTTTGGGCAAGATGGCCCAAAGGCGCATTACGCTGACAGCGATCTGATCATTTTGGCTGCCAGTGGTCCGCTCGTATTGACCGGGGACGATGATCGTCCGCCGGTGCGCGTAAGCGTACCTCAAGGCTATACGCACGCGAGCGCCCAAGCCGCTGTGGCTGCATTGATCGCCCACCACGAGCGCCAACGATCTGGTCAGGGCCAGTATGTAGATGTCTCTGCTCAACAAGCGACCGCTCAAGCCACGCAGTCCGGCTTGCTGTCTGCGCCGTTAGGAGACCGCGACTTCCAGCGTCTTGCCGGTGGCGCCAAGATGGGTCCCTTAAATGTACGTCTCGTCTGGCCGGCGAAGGATGGCCATGTATCCATCGCGTTTCTCTTTGGCTCGGCGATCGCGCATTTCACACGTCGCTTGATGGAGTGGGTCTGTGAAGAAGGGTTCTGTGATACGGCGACGCGTGATCAGGATTGGGTGGCGATGGGCAAAGTGTTCTTTGGCGAACCCGAGGCGCTTGCAGAATACGAGCGGCTCAAGCTGATCCTCGAAAATTTCACCAAAAGCAAAACGAAAGCGGAACTCCTGCGGGTCGCGCTCGAACGTGCACTCTTGATCGCTCCGATTCTCACGATCGAGGAAATGTCACAAAGTGAGCAGCTCGCGGCTCGTGGATACTGGCGTGATTGCGACCATCCCGAATTGGGGTGGACCTGCCGTATGCCTAGGCCGCGAACGTCGATCGGACACGGACCGATTGTAGCCGGCCGCCGTCCGCACGGAGTATGGGGGCACAGGCACGAGCTCTAGAGGGGCGAATTAGGCATGACGGAACAGCAGTATGATGACCTGCGAAGCAAGAGGGTCAGTTGAGGAACAGTGTTGAATCTTACACTGAAAGAGAAAAAACCATGACGACTACTCTCCCTCTAGCCGATGTGAAAATTCTCGATTTTATGTGGGCGATCGCTGGGCCAGCTTCGACGCGCATGCTGGCGGATTATGGAGCCACGGTTGTCCGTGTTGAATCCACGCATCGTTTCGACGCTACACGCACGGTAGGGCCGTTCCACGATGGACGACCCGGGGCCGAAGCCTCTGGGCTGTTTTTCAACATGAACGCCGGTAAACGCATGTTGACGCTCGACCTCTCGAAAAAGGAAGCGCGTGACGTGGTCTTGGATCTCGTGCGTTGGGCGGATGTGGTGGCGGAATCATTCTCACCCAAAGCGATGCGCGCGTGGAGTCTCGATTACGAATCACTGCGAAAAGTGAAACCGGACCTCATTATGCTGAGCACCTGTCTGATGGGGCAGACCGGGCCGATGGCGCAGTTTGCCGGGTTCGGCAACCTCGCAGCCGCGGTAGTGGGCTTCGCTAACCTGGCGGGTTGGCCGGACCGCCCGCCGGCTGGTCCTTTTGGCGCTTACACAGATTATATCGCGCCGTGGTTTAACGCCTCCGCCATACTCGCAGCGTTGGAGTACAAGCGCCGTACTGGCCAGGGCCAGCATATTGACTTGTCACAGGCGGAAGCAGCGTTGCATTTTCTCGCGCCGGCGCTTTTGGACTATGCCGTAAATAGTCGTGTTCACAATCGCAATGGCAATCGCGACGGTCATTACGCACCGCACGGCGTCTACCCAGCTGCTGGCGTCGATCGATGGGTTGCAATCGCGGTGACTAACGAAGAACAGTGGCGCTCCTTGTGTACTGCTATGAACCGAGCGGATTTGCTGCAAGATGATCGTTTCGCGACGATGGCAGATCGACTGACGCATCAAGATATATTGGACGAACAGATTGCTGCCTGGACCAAAGACAAAGTCCCGTTGCAACTAGAGGCCGCGTTGCAAGAGCGCGGTGTTCCTGCGAGCGCCGTGCGCACCATTCATGAACTGGCCGATGATCCCCAACTCAGACATCAGGGCCACTTTGTGCAACTGACGCATCCGACGCAAGGGACCACCACGGTGGAAGGCTCGCGCTTCCGACTGTCGCGTACGCCTGCACGCATCGGAGGCGCCGCGGCGACGATTGGCCGTGACAACCAGTATATATTGGAAACATTACTGGGCTACAGTGAAGAACAAATTACTGAACTAGCAGCAGCGGGAGTGCTGGAGTAAAAACGGTGACACGACCGCCTCCAGCTATCGAGTCTTTGCTTGCACCGTACGGTCGGTCTCTTCCTTTATAGTTCTGAATTATTGTGTGGGCGTTGCCTCAATGTCAACTTGCCGGCGCCTCTAAAGGTAGTCTATTCGCTCAGCATCCTATGCTGTATAAATCGTTGTTGGAGTAATGTATATGCTTTTAAAACGCAAACAGATTTATCTCGATGCAGCGAGCGACAATTCACTAAAAAAACTTGCTAAAGAAACTGGCCTCTCGGCGGCGGAACATATTCGACGCGCCGTGAAGAGCTATGTTGACCAATGCGGCCGCATCCGTTCAGGCAGGGCTTCTGATCCGCTCTTAGATCTTATAGGGATTTGCGACGACACTGGTGCCCCGAGCGATGGCGCGCTGCACCATGACCATTATCTTTACGGACGTAAATCGTGAAGACAGTCTTTGTTGATGCGGGAGCCTGGATTGCATTGGCTGTTCGTCGAGATCAACCGCATCCGTCTGCCGCCGCCCACGCCCGTCGCTTGGCGCGGGCATTGACGCCGTTATTGACGACAAACTATGTCATGCTTGAAACGTATACCTATATCCGTTACCACTACGATCACCAAAAGGCTCTCGCCTTCGACACCGTCATCCAGAATCTCATACAAGGGGGCCGTCTGACGATGGTATGGGTGACCGAGGAAGTACATGGGAGGGCGCTCGATATTTTTCGTACTTATGACGATCAGGTCTTCTCAGTGGTAGATTGTACCAGTTTCGTTGTTGCCCGTGACCGTAAGATTAGAGAAGTTTTTGGCTTCGACAGAAATTTTCTTACTATGGGGTTTATTCTCAAACCTGGCGAATAAATCCCCATAATGTCAACGCGCCGCCACACTGGTTTCTCTTATGATTTTCGCGCTCGTTGCCCGAACAGCACTTTCTTGGCTTCTTCACTCATTTCTGCACGGATTTCTTGTCCGACAGCTTTGCCTTTCACCACGGCGGGGCGCGCACCCACCGCGTCTATCCAACGTTTGAGATGGGGAAACTCGTTGAGGTTTTGTCCCATGCGTTCGTAGAGAATAACCCATGGCCAGGAAGCCATATCGGCGATCGAGTAGTCGCCCGCGAGGAATTCGTGGTCCGCTAACTGGATGTTCATGACACCGTAAAGGCGATTAACCTCGTTCGTATATCGATCAATGCCATAGCCGATTTTTTCCGACGCGTAATTGCGGAAGTGGTTGGCTTGTCCAGAGTTGGGACCCAGGTTAGCCATTTGCCAGTAGAGCCACTGGAGTACATCATATTTGCCACGCGTGTCTTTGGGCATGAACTGGCCGTATTTCTCGGCAAGGTACTCTAAGATAGCGCCAGATTCGAAAATGGCCAGTGGCGCGCCGCCACCTAAGGGCTCGGGATCGACAATAGCAGGCATGCGATTGTTCGGCGAGATTTTGAGAAAACCAGGCTTGAACTGTTCACCTGTGCCAATGTTGACCGGAATAACGTTGTAAGGGACTCCGAGTTCTTCGAGCATGATGGTGACTTTCCAGCCATTCGGCGTGGGCCAGTAATGCACATCGATAGGTTGAGCCATGAACGCGCCTCCCTCTACAAAAAAATTGTGGGTCCGATCCTATAGAGCTGCACGGTTGAGTAAAGCAGGGTTGAGGAAACTTTCTTTCTTCAGCGCCCCCGCACTCAGCTGATCAAACAAGCCTACTTTCATTTCACCATCTTTTTTGGCGACGGATGCTCGTAGCCTACGATTGGATGAGGCCGGTAGGGCGCCTCCATCACTGCTACTTCCTCAGCAGAGAGCTTGATGTCTACTGCTTCGAAGATTTGTTTGAGGTGGTGAATTTTGGTTGCGCCAATAATCGGCGCGGCGACGCCAGGGGCCTGGAGAATCCAGGCGCAGGCGAGCTGAGTCGGCGTCACGCTACGTTGTTGCGCAATCTGTTGCGCGACGACAGCGACTTCGTAGTCGTTCTCGTGGAAATAGAGATTACGCGCAACCTTATCTGTCTGCGCGCGTTTAGTGGGGCCCTCTCCAGGTCGGCGTGTACGATCCCCTTCTAAGAGACCGCGCGCCAATGGACTCCATGGGATCAGTGCTACTCCTTGATCAATGCACAAGGGGTTCATCTCTCGCTCTTCCTCACGATAGATGAGGTTGTAGTGATTTTGCATCGTCACAAAGCGAAGCCACCCGTGTTCTTTGGCGGTGTAGAGCGCTTTGGAGAATTGCCAGGCCGCCATGCTGCTAGCGCCGAGGTAACGCACCTTGCCGCTCCGCACGAGAGAGTCGAGCGCTTCTAAGGTCTCTTCGATTGGCGTGGTGTAGTCCCAGCGATGAATTTGGTAGAGATCGACATAATCCATCTTGAGGCGGCGCAAAGAATTCTCACACGCCTCAATGATATGCTTGCGGCTGAGACCACGACGGTTGGGTCCGGGCCCCATTGGGCCATTCACTTTTGTCGCCACCACAATATCATCACGCGCCGCCATCTCGCCGAGCCAGCGACCGGTAATCTCTTCGCTGACGCCCGTCGAGTAGACATCGGCAGTATCAAAGAAGTTGACTCCGGCTTCGAGAGCGAGGGCGAAATGGTCTCGCGCTTCATCGGCGCCGACCGTCCATTCGCGCCATTTGCCGTCGCCGTAGCTCATACAGCCGAGACAGATGCGGGAGACTGTGACGCCGGTATTGCCAAGCTTTGTGTATTGCATGGGTCCTCCTAAAGAGCTGTTATTCTTCCTTTATCGAAGTCATTTAGAAAGGGGTGCGGTGAGCGCGTTGCACAGATGGATGAGGTCCGCTGGGCGCAACGCAATATCAATCCCGCGTCGTCCGGCGCTGACAAACATGTGTTCTAACGTTTCGGCGCTAGCATCAACAATAGTTCTCAGTTTTTTACGTTGGCCAAACGGACTAATGCCGCCTTTCACGTACCCTGTGGTCCGTTCGGCTTCGACGATCTCCGCCATGTCAGCCTTCTTGACCTTGACCGCGGCGGCCAGCGCTTTGAGATCTAAGTTTTTATGAACCGGTACAATAGCAACTATCAGTTCGCGAGTATCGAGTTTGACAATGAGCGTCTTGAACACGTGTTCGGGCGGGACGTCGAGCGCTTCCGCCGCTTCAAGTCCGTATGACTCAGCGCGCGGGTCGTGTTGATACTCACGCGTCTCGAACTGTACTCCGGCTTTTTTGAGGGCCTGAATAGCTGGAGTCATGACGGTTAGACTGTTAATGTGACTTTGCCAAGCTGTGCGTTGGAAGCAAGATACTCTTGCGCCGCTAACGCCTCTTTGAGAGGAAATTCACGATCGAGTACCGGTCGTAAGCGCCCGTCGGCCAGGGCGGGCAAAACATCCGTGGTAAAGCGTTTGGCGATTTCTGCGCGTTCTTCCATCGTACGAGTGCGAAAGGTGACGCCGATCAACTGTAAGCGACGCAGTGCTAGAAAGTCCAGATTGATTTCACTATTGTTGCCTCCCAGCCGCCCGACGCTAACCAATCGACCCCGCAGCGCCATGCAGCGCATATTATCTTGAAACTGGGACGCCCCTACGTGATCGATAACAATATCGACGCCTTTTCCATCCGTCAGTTTCAAGACGGCGTCGGCAAAATTCTCTTCTCGATAGTTAACGCCCTGATCAATGCCGATAGGCTTAAGGCGTTCGAGTTTCGCCGAGTCTCCGCTCAGGCCAATGATCGGTTTTGCGCCAAAGAGTTTGGCAAGTTGAATGGCCGGAACGCCAACCCCCGATGAAGCGGCGTTAATCAATACGGACTCACCCGGCTGCAATCGCGCATTGGTGACAAT
Source organism: uncultured Enterobacteriaceae bacterium (assembly GCA_964618735.1). GTDB lineage: Bacteria > Desulfobacterota > Binatia > Bin18 > Bin18 > SYOC01. The sequence continues at coordinate 7,980 of CAZUFQ010000028.1, read as the reverse complement.
GGCGTCGTGTTCGGTCATGTAGGATACTGGAATAGCCGCAGCTTCTTGCCAGCTCAACCGCTCGGGCGCCTGGACGGCAATACGGTGGTCCACAGCGACATATTCGGCATAACCTCCGAAACACATCGACATCACCCGGTCCCCGATATTGAAGCCACTCACGTCCGCACCCGCGCCCACAACCTCGCCCGCACACTCTAGGCCTGCAATAGTGAGCGTGTTCGCACTGCCCGACATCACCGTCGGATAGGCCTCCTGACGTTGATACAAGTCAGCACGATTCAGGGCCGAGGCTTTGACGCGAATAAGCAACTGTCCTGATTGGGGCTGGGGATCGGGCACCTCACGCCATTCTAAGGTTCCGCCTTTGCCGACAGGGTTGGGAATGATCACCATTGCTTTCATAGAGTTTACCCTCTTTCTGCAACAAGACGGTGCGCAAGCGCACCCTACGAGTCTGCAATGTAGCCCTGATTTCGTAGAGGCACGGCGCTGTGCCCCTACAGGCCCCAGGTGCGTTACACCTTCTGCGCCCGCTCGATGACTGGAGCGACGCGGTCAATGCACTCCATCGCTTTGCCTTCAGCAATTTCTTTGGCGAAGGCTTGTGAAAAGAGCACGATCCGACTAGCACCGGCGTCGCGGTAGGCTTTCAACGTATCCGTTGAGAGTGCGCCATTTTCAGGATCAACAAATGCGGACATCTGCAGTGCATCAGGATTGCGGCCAAATTCTTTGGCGAGCTGGCGAATCGTTGCGACCTTAGTTTTGTAATCCGCGACGTCAGACGAAAGTGGACACCAGCCGTCGTACGTGCGCGCCACACGTTCAAGCGCCTTCGGCACATGACCGCCGAGGAAGATCGGCGGACCAGATTTTTGCACCGGCTTTGGGTCACAGTACACTGGCGGGAACTGCACCAGCTCACCTTGGTAGCTGGGTTCAGGTTGGGTCCAGCAAATGCGCATGGCTTCCGTGGTCTCTCGCAACTGCCGCCAACGGAGACGGAAATTAGAACCCATCGCTTCGGTTTCTTCTCGCAACCAGCCCGCGCCCACGCCGAGAATCACCCGGCCGCTAGAATACATATCGAGTGACGCGATTACCTTCGCAGTCATCAGGGCGTTTCGTTCAGGCAGTAGGCAGATGCCGGTCGCCAGCTTCAAGTTCTTCGTCGCCGTCGCCGCCACAGTCAGGGCAATAAAGGGATCAGCCCAGCGATTGTAATGGCGTGGCAGTGTTCCACCGCCAGGCACCTGAGTTCTGAAGTCTACTGGAATCACAGGATGTTCAGGAATCCATAAAGACTCGAACCCTAATCCTTCTACGCGTTGCGCAATCTCGACAATGTTTTTCGTGTCTGACGTTGCCGGCGTGAGAATGCCAATGTTCATAACCACCCTCCTACAGTGATGTGTACAGCTTGCAATGAAATGATTTGTAGCTGGGAGTCTGGACTTTTACCACCGCGGGTGATTCTAGTAAAAACAGAGACTCACCAAGCAAAGCAGCAACAGACAGTCAGGACTCAGCACTCGGGACTTAGTATTGCGATGCCTATCCATATTCTCACTCCTGCACTTCAGCAACGTATCGCCGCCGGAGAAGTGATTGAACGACCCGCGAGTGTAGTGAAGGAACTGATCGAAAATGCCTTGGATGCAGGGGCCAGCACTATTCGAGTAGAGATCCAAGAAGGCGGCCGCCGTTTGATTCGCGTGACGGATGACGGCGTCGGGCTAACCGCAGTAGAAGCCCAACTGGCATTTGCACGGTTTGCCACGAGCAAGATTCTCACGGAGTCCGACTTAAGCGTCGTTCGCACTTTCGGCTTTCGGGGCGAAGCGTTGCCGAGCATTGCATCGGTTGCGCGGGTGCGCTTTCTAACTCGCACTCGCGACGAGGCGCTCGGTACAGAGGTGCGGGTTGAAGGGGGAACAGTAACGCCTCCGGTTGAGTCCGGCGCCCCGCTTGGTACGACAGTTGAAGTGTGGGATCTCTTCTATAACACTCCTGCACGGCGGCAATTCTTGCGCAGTCTACGTACGGAGTATGGCCACATCATGGGAGCTTTCACGCGTTTTGCGCTTGCGTTTCCTGAGAAGAGTTTTTCGTTGTCCTTTGACGGCCGCGAGGTCTATGGGTTTCCGAGCACTTTTCTCTCCGAGCGCATCACTGCTTGTTTCGGACGGGAGGCCGCAGCCGGGCTGGAGGAATTTTCGGACTCTGGCTTGGCTGGTCGAGTGTCGGGTTTTGTATTGGCGAACGAAGAGGTGTGGCGTCGTCGCTATTATTTCTTCGTCAATCATCGTCCCGTACGCAACCGCGTGCTCTATCGTGCAGTGCGTGAGGCGCTGCCAGGCGAAGGTGGTATGGTGTTTCTCTTTCTTGAACTCCATCCCTCGCAGGTGGATGTGAATATGCATCCCGCGAAAACTGAGGTGCGCTTTCGGGACGATCTCGCCGTGCACGATTTGGTGCGAGGCGCGCTACTGCGGCGCTCACAACCGGCCTGGATGCAGGCTGGTCAGGTGACGGAGTCAAATGCCAAGTATGGCCCAGAGACTACGCATGGCTTTACGCTTGTGGGTCAAGTGGAAAATACGTTTCTGCTGACTGTCGCTGAAGGGCATCTCTATCTACTTGATCAACATGCGACTGAAGAACGTATTCTCTACGAACAGTTGCAACACCAGCGCATTTCTCCTCGTCAACTCATTGCGCCACAAGTAGTGAATTTGTCCATTGGCGAGCGTACGTTCTTTGAAGCGCATGCCGATGAATTGGCGGCCTGTGGATTTACCATTGATCCCTTTGGTCCGCAGGTAGTGGCGTTGCGCGCCGTACCGGACTTTATTGATCCGGGCCAATCAGCTTTGATTTTTTCTCGCTTACTCACGCGGGTGCAAAATGGTAAAGAAGATTTTCACCAAGCGCTTGCCTGCCTGGGCGCATTGAAAGCCGGACAGGTATTACCAAGGGAAACACAGGAGCAATTGTTAACAACTTGGACTACGACGGCGGACCCCCATGCTTGCGCGCACAATCGGCCGGTCTACTTTCGTTTGTCGCTCGATGAGGTGCGGCGAAAGATCGGGCGCACCGGGCTCAGCTCCGAATTTGATCCATACGCCGGCTGCAGTCATTCGTTGTAGGAGGGCAAAGTGAACGATTACACTGGAGACGGGGTGCGGTTTTATGACTACTGTTTTCCCGGCTTGGCGGGCGATGTGCAATTCTATGTCGAAGAGGCGCAGAAAGCCGGGTCGCCGGTGCTGGAGTTGGGGTGCGGAACGGGTCGTATTCTCTTGCCCGCGGCAGAAGCTGGAGTCAATGTTGTCGGTCTTGACCTCTCCTCGTCAATGCTGGGGATTCTCAGACGGAAACTGGCTCGATGTAGTGCTGAGACGCAGGCGCACGTGCAACTGGTGGAAGGCGACATGCGTACTTTCTCTTTGGAGCGACGGTTCAATTTGGTCACGATTCCGTATCGAGCATTTTTGCACTTATTGACTTCCAAAGATCAGCGACAAGCATTGACATGTATTCGCGATCACCTCGTAGAGAACGGACGGCTCGTGCTGAATATATTCGATCCAGACCTGGAACTGATCGCTGCAGGAATGGGACCGCATGGTTCTGCTTTACGTAGGGATTCGGAATGTATTGATCCGGAGACGGGGCGGCGCATCATCCTGTGGTTCACCGGCCAATACGATCAAGAGCGTCAATTGCTCGACGGCGCTTTCATCTTTGAAGAGCTTGATGACAGCGGCAAAGTGTTGACGAAGACGTACAGCCCGCTCAGGATACGATATATCTACCGTTACGAGATGCGCTATTTGCTTGAGTTATGTGGTTTCAAAGTAGAAGCGTTATATGGCGACTTTCAGCGCGGAGCTTTTCGGTACGGCGGTGAGCAGGTGTGGGTGGCGAGGAAGAGTTGAAAACCGCCTCTATGCGAAATACTCCAAAATGTGGATTTTGGGGCGCCACGGGTAGCTTGCTACCCGTGATCGTTCGCTGCACTGCTGGACAAGCCAGCAGTGGCACGCGCCCTTGAGATGTACTCCGTGAAGTCGCGCTTACGCTGCTAACCGCCGGCTTCCCTGGGTTGCTGGAATAGAGGGGTCCATACCAAAGCGAATGTGGGGGAAGTCTGTATCACAACGGCAGAAGGTAGCATGCATCGGATTCGTGCAGCGGAGACGGTTTTCGCCGCCCCAGGCGTCAGATTGCAACGCGAGCAGACGGGCTCGGCCACGTTGCGCGTTTTGGAAAACATACTCGGGATCGACTTGCACGATCACCGGCGTTTCTTTGCCATTTTCCGTCACACGGGCTAAATGCAAGCTGTCGAGATAGGTGACATCTGAACCGGAAATCTGTTCGGGATTTTCTAACTCCATATTGAGGATCGTCTGTCCATCTCGTACGACCGCGCCGATCACCCGGTCATGACGCGCTTGCAGCGAGACCTCCGCCCGGGCAACGGTGAAGCCCCAGCGCCGACGTAACTCCTCAACTGCTTTCTCCGAGTCTGTGTAGGCTCCGAGCAGCAGCCCGCGCGGGCGGATGCCGGCGCGCACAACCAGGCACACCCGGGCGAGCATGAAGGCGCCGATCGGACTGCTGGGGAAACGCGCCACGGTCAACGTCGCATACGGCGGGATGCTGGGATGTAACGCGGGCGACACGAGAAACTCGGCTGGTCCTTCCACCACCTCAAAAGCAAGGTTAAGGATTTCCGCTCCCTTCAACTCCCAGGCGTCGGTGTCGAAGCCGCTCATCAATGGAGCACGAGCGACCACCGACTGTACATCTTGTTTACCAAACTGCGGCATTACCGTCCTCCTCCTGCTGCGGCTTGCGCTTGTGTGTCAGCGAACGCCGGCATCACTTCCTTGGCGAAGATTCGCAGGCTGTTGAGCACTTGTTCTTGTGGAATGATTTCAGCGGCGTTCAGCATGAAACTGACGCGATCAACTCCACAGGCTTCCCATTTCTTCAGTTCTTGCACTAAGCGGGCGGGATTACCAACTGCGATACCTTCGGGCACGCTACCGAGCGCTCCAGGACTGGAGGCTTGTCGTCGCAACGAGGGGAGCAGCCCAGCGGAAGCATACGACTTGGTCGGGAACGCCTCTTTGGCCATGTCAAGCTGCGCTGCCAGGTAGTTGAAGTGTTGGATCATGCGCATGCCGGTTTTGGCGCCGGTTTCGTTATCTTCGTGACAATAGAGAAAGTTGACCGTATTTACTTGATTATTGACAAATCCACCGATCGGGTTGCAGTTCTGGATGCGACGGCGATACTCTTTAACTTTAGCCTCTTGTTCAGCGAACGAGGTAAATGTCACGCCAAGGCTGCCGATGCCGCGATCTGCTGCGTCGAGCTCGGTGCCGGGACTGGTGACTGCCACCCACATAGGAGGGTGCGGTTTCTGATATGGCTTTGGCAGGACGGCTCGGGACGGCATGGAGAAATAACGGCCTTCATAACTGAAGCGTTCTTGCATCCACATCTTGGGAAGGCAGTGTACGAATTCGTCCCAACTCTTCTTGGTTTCATCTGGGTTGGCGCGGAAGCCGCCCAATTCGGTCCAGGTGGCGGACCGGCCGGTGCCAAACTGCAAGCGGCCGCCGGAAAGAATGTCGAGCACAGCGGCGCGTTCAGCAATGCGAATGGGATGATTGAACTCCGGCACGCATATCACGATGCCGTGGCCAACATTAATCTTCTTGGTCTGCACCGCACAAGCAGTTAAGAACAGTTCCGGCGCCGAGCAATGGGAATACTCCTCTAAGAAGTGATGTTCCACCGCCCAGACCTGATCGAACCCTAGCTCGTCAGCGAGACGGACTTGTTCGAGGGCGTTCATGTACACTTTCCGTTCGGCTTCCCCATCCCACGGGCGCGGAACGGACAATTCGTAAAAAATACCAAATTTCATAGAGACCTCCTTGCTGGTCTGTTTTGTAATTCACACTGAGAACCCCGAGGTCCTTTTCCCCTTCAGGCTTTATAGTTCTAACTCAATTACTCGGTTGTCGCGCTTCTTCAGATCAATGTACTCCACATAAGGCCGAATCGTGCTGATCTTCTCGATTTTTCCTCCGAGTTCTTCGCCTGGGCTCGTCCCTTCTCCGGGGTTTTTGCGGGTGACGTTGATGAACGTGCAGTCGTTGCCGAGGGTGATGGCGTTATGCCACGTGCCTTTGAAGATAAAAGCAGCTTGACCGGGCTCCACCATGAAGGCGGCGACTTTTTCATAATCAAGTTCATAACCGGCTTGCCCCGCTTCGCGATTGCGGGGCGGCGGCGCTACCACCAGCACCATTGATCCCTGCACGGGAATAAAGGTTTGGTTGTAAGAAAAGTGAATGGCCAATTGATCCATGCGTTTGTTGTTGGCTCTATACTTGAACTGCAACATCTCCATGGCCACCCGGCCTTCCTCAGTTTCTGGATAAATCAGCTCTTTGGGTTTTAACACTTGTCCGTATGGTTGGAAGGCTTCCGCGTTCAGCGGCTGGATTTTGACTTTAAGTGCTTGTTCCATAATCCCCTCCTAAGAACAGTAATAGGTGTTGAGCGTTTACTCCATCAATTCTGGCATAATCTTCGTCCCGAAGAGCTCCATCTGTTCTTTCATAACATCCAGCGGCAGGAAACCCTGATCCGAAAGAACCATGAACCAGTCGGGATTGAGTTTTTCTTTGACAACCGCCATCTGGCGGCGTACATCGTCAACTGTGCCGACAAAAGCGACGCCCGCTTCGATGAGCGGTTCAATGGCCGTAGGGATATTCTTGTCAAACTGGGCATGGAACCGACTGAAGAGGAAGATCGATCCGTCACGGGCGCGCTGCATTGCTTCTTCTTTAGTTTTACCAATGTAGACGAGACGCGCTAACCCAACATTTTGTCCGAGTCGTAGCGAATATCCGGCTGCGTTCGCCGCTTCAGTGTAGACCGAGGCGCCTTTGATCGAGAGGTCCGGGAAGGGCAAGAACATCATAGGGACAATGCTTTCTCGTGCTGACCAGCGAATTGTTTCTTCATTAGTTGTGAGCGCTTGAAACAGAGGAGGATGCGGCTTTTGGTATGGTTTGGGGACCGGCGAAATTTTACGCAGCCATCCCTGTTCATCCACTTCTCCAGGAGCGCCGTATTGACGGGTAGCGTCGCGGGCAGGCCAGTCGTGTCCAGTAGCAGGAAAAGGCACTTGATAGTATTTGCCGTTAAAAGAGAATGGTTCGTCTTTCCAGGCTAACTTGAGAACCTCAAACAGTTCCTGGAACACCTCGCGATTACGCAACTCCGCTTCGGGACCCATTGTTCCCGGTTGCACGCCATATTTTTGTCCGAGCACGTTGACCCAGCGTGGAAAAAAGCCGCGCGCTAGACCGACAAACACACGGCCTTTGGATATATGATCCGCCCACGCCACATCTTCTGCGAGGCGAATCGGGTCCCACGTGGGTAGTACAAAGCCCACCGGACCAATTTTGATGCGCTTGGTATGAAAGAGCATGTTGAGCAGATGCGGAATCGGCGTAGCGCCGGCTTCAAGCCCTTCCGTGTAGAAGTGGTGCTCGGAATAACTGATCCCATTAAAATTCAGCTCTTCACCGAGTTGCGCCAGCGTAATCATTTCGTCGATCATCTGTTGGATCTTGTCTGTGCGATGGGCGATTGGCGCTAGTCTCTCGCGTTCAGCTGGTGTGGCGGGTACAGCGGGGACCAAGTGATACATGAATTTCATGGAACCCTCCTCATTGATTACTGAGCCAGGACGAACCGAGTGCCGACACTGTTTTGCACGAATGCTTGGGGCAGCTCGCGGGCGATGGCGTGCACCGCTTTCCAGCCCGTGCAATGAGCTGGTACGACCAGTTCGGGATTCAGCTCTTTCAGCGCTGCTACTGTAGGAGCAATGATCGGCTCGAACAACGGGCCAGACAAATGAAAACCGCC
>CAZUFQ010000027.1:0-16701 GCA_964618735.1 uncultured Enterobacteriaceae bacterium | reverse complement strand
ACACAATGAGGAGATCGATATTGTGACTCCTGACAGGAAGGCGGTCTAAATATGCTAGCCTTACTACTACACTGGTTGATCAGCGCCGTGAGTTTACTGATTGTCGCACACATCGTGCCGGGATTTGAGGTGCAAGGATTTGGCGTCGCTCTCGTCGCCAGCCTCGTCGTTGGTCTGGTCAACGGCACTCTTGGATTCCTGCTCAAAATTCTCACCTTCCCGCTCACTGTCTTAACCCTTGGCCTGTTTCTTTTCATTGTGAACGCGTTCATGCTGGAGTTCGCCTCTCTTTTGGTGCCTGGGTTCATTGTCCGCGGATTTCTCCCGGCCTTCTTAGGCGCCATTGTTCTGGCGCTCGTGCATATGGTGCTGCGCGGGCTGGTTGAGTAGGGTGCGCTTGCGCACCGGGCCTTAGCTCCTGTTCGGCAGCGTGTAGAGCGCGCCTTACAGTCCTTAGCACTCATCACTTCGGAATCATTTGAGCCCCGCTTTACGCAGGGCTACGAGGTCTTGCTCTAGGACCGCCGGGTCTTTGAACGGCACCATTTGCTTCCATCTTTCTAGAGAAAAATTGGGAACGAACCGCTGGAATTCTGCTCTGGCGGCGTTCGCCTCTTCGAGCCGGTCGAGCTGTGCATACGAGACAGCCAAAATAAAGTATGCAGGAGGAAGATTCGGCTGGCGGCCAAGAATTTTCTTTGCAGTGGTAATCGCCTCCTCATATCGTCCAGCGAGGCGGTAGGCGACGCCAAGATTCACAAGATAGATAACCGGGTAGCGCGGATTGAGTCGCATGGCCCGCTCAGCCATTATGATCCCTTCTTCCGGTCGTCCAGCGATGGCTAAAATATTCCCTAGTATGGAGTAACCCTCGGCTAGATTCGGATCGAGTACGACCCCCCGCTCAGCTTCCTTTATCGCCAAGTCATGCTGCTTCTGCCATTGGTAAACAGCGCCCAAGATCGTATGAGACGGAGGAAAGGACTCGTCTAGAACCACGGCCCGCCGCGCTAGCTCACCTGCCCGCTCCAAGGTTTGTGGGGTGAAATTCCAACGATAGAACCACTCAATAAAATACGTGAAGCCCAAGTACGAATACGCCTGTGCATAGTGCGGGTCGAGCTCAATGGCGCGCTCGAACATCTGTCTCGCCTGCACGTTTACGTCCTTTTTCGCTTCATAGTACGCGCGAAAGACTGCTTCGACCCCCGTAAAAAAGCATCGTATGCCTCCAGACTGTCCGTTCGTTTTCGTACATTGAAGAATCCTTGTTCCATGACTGTCAGCTGAAGTTTGAGCGTCGTGACGATCTTCCGTACAATTTCATCTTGCAGCGCGAAAATGTCTTGCAACGGACGATTATAGCGCTCCGCCCACACGTGCCGATCGTTGACGGCGTCAATCAACTGCGTTGTTACCCGCACTTGGTTTCCGGCTTTGCGTACGCTGCCTTCGAGTACGTATTGCACGCCCAGCTCGCGGCTAATCTCTTGGGCCTTCACGGGTTTGTCTTTATAGATAACCGCAGAGGTGTGAGAGATGACAAAGAGGGCGGAGAGCTTGGAAAGGTCGGTCGTAATATCTTCGGTAATGCCGTCGCTGAAGTAGTCTTGTGAAGGATCGTTGCTGATGTTGGCGAATGGAAGGACAACGAGCGAAGGTTTCTCAGGCAACAGAAGAGCTTCTGATAATGGTTCGGTATTAGGAGCCAGGGGACGCGGGGGCGCGAGCAGAAAACGCAACAACGGCAAATAGTGGACCGTGAGAAGCGTCCCCGCGATGAGCAGCAGCCCCGCTGCGCTCAGGCAATGCACGGGGCGCACACGCCGAACCCATTTCAGACGCTGGGCACGCAGTTGCTGTCGCACTCCGCTGGGCGCGTCCGACAGTAGCGCATACACCGGAAACCGCTGGACAATGTTCTTCAGCTTGGGGCGCCCCAGCGGCACCACCGTTCCTAACGCCAGCTTTTTCTCAACTTCTTGATAGACGGCTTACGAGATACAGATGGTGTCGGGGGCGGCCAGTCCCTGCAAGCGTGAGGCGACGTTGACGCCGTCACCAAACACGTCGCCGTCCTGCTGGAGGATGTCCCCCAGGTGGATGCCGATACGAATGTGAATCTGCTCGTTTATTTCCTTCTCGGCGTTGTAGGTTTTGAATTGCTGTTGAATATATTGAGCACCCTGCACGGCGTTGACGACGGAGAGGAAATCGACCAAGAAGCCGTCACCCATCGTCTTGATAACGTGGCCGTGATGCTCAGCAACTGCCTGCTGGATGAGCTGATTATGGACTTCCAGCGTGAGCAGCATGCGGGCTTCATTAGCCCCCATCTGACGGCTAAAGCCGACAATGTCAGTGAACATGATCGCCGTGAGTTTCCGCGACCCATCGGCTGCTGACGACGCTGGTTCCCCTACCATGAGGGCGATTATGTAGCGTGCTTTTATGAATTGTCAAACGGCGCCATCTCATACTCCGCTAGGTTTGCACCGGCTGCCATCTTCCTAACGGAAGTTCCTCCGATACACCATGTAATTGGCGCAGACGTATCCGCCGAGTTTTTCGCCGGTGCGGCGGGAGGGCCAGTTGTCGTCAAGCACGAGCGTGTAACTCACATATTGTGCGCCGCGCCGGGCTAGTTCTAAGAGGCCGTAGCCCGCCATGGCGAGATTCACGCCGCGCCCGCGCGCGGACGCTTTCACTCCGATGGCCAAGACGTTCAACTTTTCGTCCGGCTGCAATGTCCGACCTGGAGCCAGCACTGCGTGATCGCTGTGTTCCGGCGTGAGCAGCAGCATACCGACCGGCTGCCCGTCACGATACGCTAACACCGAAGCATCGAGAACGCCCAGTGATTCTAAAGCGGTAAACAGCCCCGTCATTTCGGCTTCGGTGTACGGCGTCCAGCCCCAGTGCGCCTGAAACGTCTCATTGAAGGTCGCCGTGAATTCGCTGACCAGGCGGTCTTTGGGAACATCACGGAGGGGCGCGATGTTATATCCGGCGCGCCGCGCCGCTTCGAGCATGCTCGCCCAGCGGGCAGTTAATTCTGGCCGCACTGCAATTTTGTAATCTACCCACCCCTTTTCCGACTCGAATCCCGCATCTTTCAACAGAGCATGATAATAAGGCGGATTATGGCGCAGAATATTCGGCGGCAAGGTCTCGTAGGCGTCGATCACGAACGGGAACTCTAGCGCTCCCGACCCGGCCCGCGCTGCGTCTGCACCTTGGCGTCGAAGCCACTCACAAGCTTCATCCATAAGTAATCTCACGGCTTCGCGAGATTGCGGCAGCGCTTCAAACCACCAGAGGTGTCCCAAGTGTTCTCGCCAGTGTTGTTGATAGCGAGCATCAACCACTGCCAACACGCGCGCGACGACGCTTGCGCCCGAACGCGCCAGGAATGGTTGCAGGGTGCGTCCTTCATTGAAAGGGGTAGACCCTACAAGAATTTGTTGCTCGAAACGGATCGACGCCGGCCAATAAGCGGCTCGCCGCGCGTAGACGTGATCACGAAATTGGAGAAATTCGGTAAGGGCGGCCAATGTAGTTGGGGCTTCGACAGTGAGCGCGGCCATAGCTGGCTCTCTCCTTTTCTCAGGTCGGAAGTTCTTGCGACTCTACGGAAATCTTCTGAAGAAGGGAAGATGGAAATGAGGATGGCGTTAACCCAAAATGCTCGCACCTGCGTTTATAGAGTTCGTGGATCAAGCACAGAAGAGGAGCCTTCATCATGTATCGATTCAGGTTGCCGACGTTGGGGATCATCATTGCGCTAATGGTTATTGCCGGATGCGTCTCCGGCCCTTTGCCTCCTACGACTGAGGCGAACAAAGCGCACAAAGAAAAAGAAGCGGACGTGGCGCAAGCAAAGCAAAACCTTCTTGCCACAACAGCTTCGGAAGGGAAGCCTGACGAAAGAGCAAAAGTCGAAACACCAGCCTCTCTATCGCTTTTGCAGTCGGAACCCCGGTCCGATCTCGCTAAACGAGACGCCAGAGGAATTGGAGCTGTCGTTCCTATGGCGGCTGAGAGAGCACTGTCTGCCCCAGCTATGGCTGTGGACCAGCTTTGGCAGCCGGTCGAACCTACTGACCGTGAGAACTATGCCCATTTTGACAATAACCCGATTCATCGCGTGGGCGAACAGCCAGTCTCGACCTTCAGCATTGACGTTGACACTGGGTCGTACGCTAACGTGCGCCGTTTCCTGCACAGTGGAACATTGCCGGTGCGAGACGCGGTGCGCGTCGAAGAACTGATCAATTATTTCTCCTACAATTATCCCTCGCCGGACGGCGCTGCGACGCCGTTCCGGGTAACCACCGAAATTGGGCCGACGCCGTGGAATTCCGAGACCTTGTTGCTGCACGTCGGCATTAAAGGGTACGAACCGCCGCATGCAGAATTGCCGCCTGCCAACTTGGTGTTCTTAATCGACGTGTCAGGCTCGATGGCGTCGCCTGATAAGCTTGACCTTGTGAAATCCTCACTCCTCTTGCTGAGTCGTCAACTACAGGCTCGGGACCGACTCTCAATCGTGGTCTACGCCGGTGATTCTGGCGTGGTGCTGGAGCCGACACAAGGCGATCAAAGCGCAAAAATTCAAACCGCCATCCAATCGTTGCACGCTGGCGGATCAACAAACGGCGGTTCGGGGATTCGTCTCGCTTATGCAATGGCGGAGCAGGCGTTCATCAAAGACGGCGTCAACCGCGTCCTTTTGGCCACCGATGGTGATTTCAACGTGGGCACGGTGAATTTTGAGGCGCTCAAAGATCTCATTATTGAAAAACGCAAAAGCGGCGTCGCCTTGACCACGCTTGGCGTCGGGACCGGGAACTACAATGATCAATTGATGGAACAATTAGCTGACGCAGGGAACGGCAACTACGCCTACCTCGACTCCTTACAAGAGGCGCAAAAGGTGCTGGTGAACCAACGCGCCGCCACCTTGCTCACCATCGCTAAAGATGTCAAAGTCCAAATCGAGTTCAACCCCGCCGTGGTGGCGGAGTACCGGCTCATCGGTTATGAAAATCGCGCCCTGCGACGGGAAGATTTTGCTAATGACAAAGTTGACGCAGGGGAAATCGGGGCTGGACACACAGTGACTGCGCTGTATGAAATCGCGCTCGTCGGTAGTCAGGGACTCAAGCTTGAGCCCCTACGTTATGCGCCGTCTGTCCAGACGGGCAACGCTAACACTACGGAGCTTGGCTTTCTGCGCATTCGCTACAAGCCGCCGACAGAAGATACCAGTAAACTGCAAGAATGGCCGCTCAACAAGACGGAGATTGTCGCCGACTTACCTCAGACCTCCGAACGGTTTCGCTTTGCCGCTGCCGTAGCCGCATTTGGTCAACAATTGCGCGGCGGCGTATTCACCGGGTCCTTTAATTACGAGCAGGTGCTTAAGCTCGCGCGCGACGCGCGCGGCGACGACCCGTCGGGGTATCGTGGAGAATTTCTTTCACTCGTGCAACTGACTCAGTCATTAAGCAAGAGTGAACCGGTGGCGGTACAATAGCAGGAAGAGCCAAGGATAACCATGTCAGCCGCGCCTCAGCCTGCTCCAGCGCCGCCTGTGATGAGCGATGAACCTTCAGACGAGGCGCTCATGCTACGTTATCGTGAAGGTGATGCTGACGCCTTTGCCATACTATACGAACGACACAAAGGCTCCCTCTACCGCTATTTCTTGCGGCAATGTGACGGCGGCGCCGTCGCTGAGGAACTGTTTCAGGATGTCTGGTTCAATCTCATTCGCGCCAGAGCGCAGTATACCGTGCAAGCTAAATTCTCTACTTATCTTTATCGTCTGGCGCACAATCGGCTGATTGACTACTATCGTCGGCAGTCGTCGCTGCGCGCCGCTTCATGGGACGACGGCGCCGGCCCGCCCATCGAGGATGCGCCAGACGCCAATGAGAAAGAGCCTGAGCAACAAGTGCACATCCGCTTTCAGATTGCCCGGTTCGTGAGCCTCCTCCACGCTCTCCCCGAAGTGCAGCGCGAAGCGTTCCTTCTACGTGAAGAAGCGGGCCTCAGCGTTGACGAGATTGCCGAAGCCACCGGCGTGGAGCGCGAGACGGCGAAGAGCCGCGTACGATATGCGATCACTCGTCTCCGTCGCGGTCTCCTGGAGGAGCTATGAGCGACAAGCGGCGTGAACAGCGCCCCGGCGACGCACCTCTGCAGGAAGAAGAACTGCTTACTCGTTTGTATCAACAAACGAAAGACGAGGCGCCGCCGTCGCATCTTGACGCTGCTATCCTGGCAGCTGCGCGTCACGCCGCCCGGCCTTCTTCGCGCCGCGTCTCCTTTCTGCCGTCGCGGAAATGGGCTGTCCCGCTTTCTCTCGCCGCCGCTTTGTTGGTGAGCATCGGAGTGGTCAGAGAGTTGCGCAAAGATATCGCAGCTCCTGTCCTGCTCGCTCCTTCGGAGCTTCTCTCGTCAGAAAGTATGATACGAAGGAAAGGTCTCAACAGAGAAGAAAAAACTTTGCTGTATGAACGGGAAACCAAGGGAAATCAAAAAACGAGGGAAGGGGTGGAGACGACGGAAAAATTTGCACCAGCGGCGCCAAATCCGTACATGGCACATATGGAGCCGCAATCGAGCGGCGCCCCGGAGGAGCCAGGCCGCACGCGCGGGCTCGCCTCTCAAGCTCTTCGCGAAGAGAGCCCTGTAGCCAATATGGAGAAACGCGAAGCGCTGACGACTGGGCAACCAGAAGCGCCTCCGGCGTCAGCCGCACGACATGACGCTCAACTGCTGACAGCCCCGGTTGCGCTCGATGCTCGCTTAGAAGGAGATAAAGAGGACGCCCCAGTAGAAACGGAAGCGCCGCCGCAATTAAAAAAAGAGCGATCCGTCTCGGCGACGAGCGCGCCAGGGAATGCTCCCGCCGCCGTAGAGCAGAAAAGCCAGGGGCGGATTGACGTCGTGAAGGATGAGATTCTGTCTCCCGAGGCATGGATTGCCAAGATTAACAAGTTAAGAAAGACGGGACAATTGAGCGAAGCAGAGAAGAGCTTGAAAAAGTTTAAGGAAAAATATCCAGAATATCCAGTCGAGAAGTTTCTAGAGAATCCGTGACACCTGTGGAATCCAAGAAAAAAGAGGAACCTGCAATGCGATTCGTGCTCTTGCTCTTGACAATAGTAACCATGAGTTTTCTGGTTGCCGAACATCAAATTGCGAGAGGAGCTGAACGTGCAGCTACGGGACCGGGAGCCGCCCCGACGCCTATCGTGCTTGCGGTGCAAGCAAACAATGATTTTGCCGGAGATCTCTATCTGCGATTGGCCCGAGAACACGAGAAGAAAAACCTCTTCTTTTCTCCATATTCGATTATGAACGCTCTCATGATGACGCTGGAGGGCGCTCGTGGAGAAACGGCGCGGCAGATGGGGACCGTGCTGCGTTTCCCGAAAGCTGCCCGTCGTACGAGCGGCGAGGTTGCTTCGCTTCCTTGGGACATGGAGTTGCTCCACACTGGCATGGCTGAATTGCGACAACGGCTAATGGGCGGTTCTGGTGACGCCTCACAGGCGCAAGACCTGCGTGACAGGATAAAAACGTTGGAACAAGAATATCAAACCTTAACGACGCAAATCACACGGCTGGAAAAAGAAGGGCCGCGGGCAGAGTTAGGGGATGCTGTGGGACGCGAAGTCCATGTGGTTGATGAACTCAATCGTTTACGCCAGCAAGTAAACCCATATGAACTGCAGGTTGCTAATGCATTGTGGGGTGAACAAACGTTTTCCTTTCGTCCACAATTCATGGAGACGTTGCGCGAGGCATACCGAGCTTCTGCGCTTTCGGTCGATTTTGTCCATAATGCTGAAGCGGCGCGAGAACAGATTAATCTCTGGGTTGAGCACCAAACACAAGGGCGCATCAAAAATCCACTGACGCCGCGCATGCTCTCGTCTGACACGCGCCTCGTGCTGGCCAATGCAATCTACTTTAAAGGCAATTGGGCGGATCAGTTTGAGAAGACGAATACAGAGGAAGGTAATTTCACTTTACCAGAGGGACCACCAAGCAAAGTACAATTCATGTCTTCTCACAAGGTGGAATACCGTTATGCGGAATTGTTGCCCGATGGGAGCAACAATGAGCCTGTCTTCAACCCGCAGCGGCAGGAGTTTGACTTTAAACCTAATCCAGATGGATTCCAAATACTTGAACTTCCTTACCGGGGCCATACGTTAGCCATGTTGGTGTTACTGCCGAAAAGCGCTGACAAGCTTGCGGCGCTTGAGAAGCAGCTCACGGCGGATAATCTGCAGCGGTGGACAGAGACGCTGCGCAAACAAAAAGTGCGCGTGTTCTTGCCGAAATTTACTATGGAGACTCTGTACGAACTGCCTTCGTCGTTATCAAATATGGGGATGCCGCTGGCGTTCCAACCGGGTGGATTTACCGGGATGAGTGATGCTCCTGAAGCAAAATTACTGGCTCTCTCACAAGTTGTCCATAAAGCATTTGTGGACGTGAATGAGGAAGGTACGGAGGCCGCGGCGGCGACGGTGGGCGTAATGATGGCTTTGGCCGCAAGACTTGAGCCTCCAACACCGACGTTTCGAGCAGATCATCCCTTTGTGTTCCTCATCCGGGACAATCAAAGCGGCGCTATTTTATTCTTGGGACGGGTGACGAATCCTCTCGAGCGCGCGTCGTGAGAGGATTCGAGAGCTAGCGGGGTACACCCATCAGCGCAACGACTTTGGCGTCGTTCTTTTCTACCGTGCCGGCCCCATCCACGTCGGGACAGTCCACCCTTTCAGGTCATAATCATCCAGACAGCTCTGGACGAGAGCATCGAGGTTGGTTTTGTCGCCCGCCGCCTGCGCGGCGAAGAACGTTTCCACCTTGATGCTTTCTAAATTCCCCGCATAGTTGCGTTCGTATAATTCGTGTCGTCCGCCGAACTCGCTGCCGATGGCGTCCCACGCGAGTTTGCTCAGTTTCACGCGTTGTTCTGCATCCATTCCAGCGCCTTTATAATACAGATCAAGAAACGGGCGTAGCTCAGGATTGTGAAAATCTTTCGCACTGGAGGGAATCTGGATGAGACCGCCGGCGGCGACAAGTTGGATCAATTCTTTTAAGCGCGGGTAGACTGTGGGCGCCAGCACGCGATACGCCCATAGCGGTCGATGCGCAGGCGCGACATAGCCATTGGCCGCCGGGTCTGGGGACAGGCACGCGTCGCGGACGAGGGCGTTGAAGGTATGTACATGAGCAACAGCTTCGCCAAGCTTTTCTTGCACTCCGCGAAAGCCAATAGTGCCGTTCGATTCTGCTAAACGAATAAAGAGGCCAGTGAGGAACTCTAACTTGGTGGCGAAGCGCGTAGCGCCTTGCAACAGGAGGTTTTGCAGCACCTGCGCGACCGGGAAAAATCCGTTGGCTTTCTTGATGTCGCGAAAGATGAACACGTTTTCCCATGGCACGAAGACGTTATCGAAAATCATGGTCGCATCGTTCTCGTCAAAACGACTTGACAGTGGATAATCGAACGGATGGGCGGCGTGAGCGATCAGTTCGTACGACGGGCGGGAAATCAGTTTAATGCCTTTGGCATTGGTAGGCGCGATGAACACCAAGGCGTGGTCGGTATCGCCATCTCCAAGCGGCACAGCGCCATAATTAAAGACGAAGTTGTAGTGCGTGAACGCGGCCGCTGTGCCGACCATCTTAGCGCCGCACACCACTAACCCGTCATCTCGTTCTTTGACGGCGCGCACGAAGACTTCCTTTTGTTCGTGCAGCGCCTTGGAGCGGTCCACCATCGGGTTAATGCCCACGTGATTCAGATAGGAGCATCGGTCCGCCAGTTGGTGATACCAGCGCGTCGCATTCTGGGCGAACGGTTCGAAATACTCCGGCCACGCGCCCAAACTGACGGCGAGCCCCGCTTTATAATCCGGGCTGCGGCCCATGAAGCCAAAATGGAGGCGGCTCCAGGTGCGCATGGCTTCAGAGCGCGCCAGCAATTCCTGCGGCGTGCGAGCGAGGATAAAGGATTTATGCGTGACAGCGCCGTTGGGAGTCTCCCCAAGGAGCACCTCTTGCTGGGCAGGATCATGGAGGGCGTCATACAAACGAGCTACCGACCGCGCGCCGTTACGAAAAGCGAGATGAGTCGTCACGTCTGGTACACGCTCGCCATTCAGCCAGATCTCCCGGCCATCGCGTAAACTTTCGAGATACTGCGCTCCAGTCATGGGCGCTGGTCGAGAGGATGTTGATGCCGTAGCTGCTGACATGGTCGCTTCTCCTTATCGTGTTCTTACGTCGAGGATGCCGACTCGCGGCACCATACCGTTGAGGTCTTTGGGTTGTCAACGCGACCCGAGGCGAGGCGCAGAGAGAACGCACTTCTCCGCTTTTTCCGGCTCTGGCTCTATCTCTCACTCAAGAACATAATGTTCCTCATGGTTGTATGTAAGATTGTCTCCGGCGGACAGACAGGGGTGGACCGCGCCGCTCTGGATGTTGCGCTAGAGTGGGGACTCGAACGCGGCGGCTGGTGTCCGCGCGGACGGCTAGCGGAGGATGGACGTATTCCCGACGAGTATCCGCTGCAAGAGACTCTCACCGCCGACTACGCTGAACGCACGAAGCTAAATGTGCGAGACAGCGAGGGAACGTTGATTCTGACCGTGGGACCGCCAATTGGAGGAACGCTGTATACTATCGAATGCGCACGGCAGCTGAGAAAACCTTATTACGTGGTTGATTTGCTGCAAAACTCCGGCGTTGACGAGATGCGGCAGTGGTGCACGGACAATCAGATCACGGTCTTAAATGTGGCTGGGCCGCGACAGAGTGAGAGTCCGCAGGGGTATCAGTTAGCGGCCCAGTTTCTTCGAGCGTGTCTTGTTGGTTGACAATGGGAAAAAATCAATGAAGTGATTCTGTTCTATTAAGTCTATAACTCTGCTTCCAGTCCTTCTTCGAAACCCAAGGCGACCTTAAAAATGCCTTCCTGTGCAGCGCGAAACTTTTCACACCAGGTCTTGAGCGCTGTGCGGATCTTTTCCTGACGTTCCGGCGTGGTCGCGTATTCTTCCACTAACTTGTAGACAGGGTCGCCATGAGCTTCGGCTTCGCCCATGTGGGCGTAGAAGAATTCCAACGCCTCGCGGCTCAAGCCATACTTTTCCGAGAGCGCCTGCACGAGGCGTTCCATAGAATTTTCGCGCCGGCTTTCTCCGCCGATGGACATGGCGGCGAGCGTGACTAGTCCATATTCTTGTCGGCCCAATTCGATGACCCAGTTGACATAGTCAAGCGCTTCTTTCGCCACACGCGGATGGCCGAGCTCTGCCGGCGTAGCCCCAAGCGCTTCGGCGAGACGACGAGAGAGCAGCCAATGAGCATCATCTCCACGCCCCATGACTGTTTCCTCGTCGATCAGGTTCTCCACTATGTGACGACGAATCTTTTGATCTAGTGGACTGAGTCCAGTGTTCAAGAAGATGCCGCCAAACGCGCGAATATGTTGCCCGGTGCGATAGTGATGCTGGATCGCCCATTTTTTCAGCGCATCGCGGTTCATTGTGCCCGCCATGACGCCCTCAAAAAAACTCTTGCCGTAGAGCGGGGATTTTTCTTGCTCTTGTATGTACGCGCGTAGGTCTTTCGTGAATGCTTGCGATTGTGTGGACATAGCTGTTCCCTCCTGTCGCCGCCATGCTACACAAGTAATCCGCCGCCGTCGACCGTAAGTGTGATCCCTGTGACGTAGCCATTTTTCATGAGGAAGAGCACAGCGTCAGCAATTTCGTCAGCACGGCCGACGCGTTTAACGGGAAGACGCGCCGCCGCAGCCGCTAAGACCTCGTCTTTGTGGCTGCCCAGTAGACCGTCGAGCAACGGCGTATCCACATAACCGGGCTGGATCGTGTTGACGCGGATCGGGGCAAGATCAAGCGCGAGCGCTCGGGCAAAGGCCTCAACGGCCCCGCAGGACGCAGTCGCAACCGAAGCGCCCGGCAAAGGCCTACGCGCCGCCGTCCCGGACATGAAAGTGATCGATCCGCCGCTACGAATTTTGGGCGCGCTATATTTGGCGGCGTACAAAGCGCCGAGAAAACGAGTGTCCATTGCTGGTCGCAACGTCTTTGTCTCCGGCTCGAGATGTACGTCCCGTATGAGTGTGCCGGCAGTGATAAAGAGATGATCGAGATGCGGTATGTCTTGGAGCAGTGCGCGTGTCCCGGCTTCATCGGCAACGTCGAGTTGAATCGTGCGCGCGTCATTGCCCAGCGCGGCGCGAGCGGCTTGCAACCGTTCGATTGAGCGACCGGTGACAATGACGTGGGCGCCTTCTGCTTGCGCCGCTTTTGCGGTTTCTAAGCCAATGCCTGAAGTGCCGCCTAACACGACAACGGTAGCCTCTTTGAGTGAGATAGGCATGCAATTTCCTCCTTCTTTTTCTTTTGAAAAAATCCCTTTTCCCAAAGTTCGTTAGACCTTTACGCCTTCTTTCCCCAACGGTCCCAATAGAGCACCTCCTCTACTGGCTTCCGGGTTGTTTTACCGAATTTCCCTCTGGGATAGCCGAGCGGCAGAAGCGCTGCGATCTCTACGTTTTCTGGCGCGCCCACCTTTTGCTTGAGTTCTTCTTCAAAAAAGCAATGGGTGGTGGTGAGGGTGGCGCCAATGCCGAAGGCGCGACAAGCAAGGAGAATGTTCTCTACAGCCGGGTAGATGGATGCGTGCACCGTGGCCGTGCTGGCGCGTTCGTTTTTGACTTGCGCAAAAGAGGGGTATTCCTTGAGCGCGCACGCTAACAAGAGCACCGGAGCCTCATGCATGTGATTCCAGAGATGCATAGAAGCTTTCAAGGCGCGTCGTCGTTCCGGAGGCAATTCGCTGAGCAGTGGGCGTCCGGCTTGGAACTTTTGTTGCGTCTCCCGATAACGATCGCGGATGAAACGCTTTAACTCCGGATCGCGCACCAGAATAAACCCCCAATCTTGCCGGTTGCCGCCGCTGGGAGCATGAGTGCCCGCGTCCACAATCTTCTTCAAAATATCTTCAGGAATGGGATCGGGTTTGAGCCGCCGGATTGCGCGCAGCGAGTATATCGTCTCAAAAAGCCCTGGATCAGTAGAGACAAGACTTTGCTCTCCTGCGACGGCAGGTGCGGGAAGCATGGCGAATGCCGCCCCGAGTGCGCCAAAGCCGGTCTTCCGCAAGAACGTGCGACGAGAAATCGTGTCGTGCGACTCTGGTAGTGTTGAACGTGAACCCTCCGTACGCATGAACCCCCTCCTTTTTTCCTCTCTTTATCTGAGAACTTCATCCTGGCGCTAGCGCCGCTAGGGCGCGCTCGTCTGGAGCCAGTCCACCGGCGGAACTCAATGGCAAGATGCAGACATGCGTTGCCCCTGCTTTGTAGTACGCATCAATGCGCTCGCGAATCTGTTCCTCGGTTCCCCAGGCGATTAAAGTGTCTACCAGGCGGTCGCTGCCGCCATTGGCGAAGTCGGCATCGTTGAAACCGACTTCTTGTAATCGTTTCACATAATGCTCGACTCCCAAGTAGACTTGCATGTAGCGACGAGCGGCGGCGCGTGCTTTAGTCGCGTCCGTTTCCAGCATCACTGCGAGTTCCGCGCACAGCCAGGGACCAGCGCCGATGGCGGTGTGCACGCACTTTACCTGCTCAAGGGTAGTGAAATACGTATGAGTTCCTTGCGTTTCACTGGCGGCAAGCTGCAACATCTGCGGCATCATCCCTGCAATGACGATTGGGGGTTCCTGCGGCGGCTTCGGCCCGGTATAGGGTGCGGTGCGCATCTTGGCCAGGTAGTCACGCATGAACGCCACGGGCTTTGCGTATGGCACGCCACGTCGCTCGTTGCCGCGTTTGTTGCTGACGCCGAGCCCCAGGATGAAACGATCCTCAAATAGTTCGCCCAGTGTTTTGGTCGCATTCGCAATCGCGATCGGCTCATACGAAAAAACCACCGCGATGCCGGTGGCGACCACGAGCCGTTCGGTCTGACTCAGCAGGTACGAGGCGAAAGAAAAACTCTCCCGCCCTGTTGCCTCGGCAAACCAGAGAGCGCTATAGCCTAATTGCTCAGCCTTGCGTGCAAATTGACCGGTTTGGACCCCGGTGAGACTATCGAGAAAACAGAATACGCCCAACTTGCTTAGATCCATGCTTTCTTCCTTTTTCTTGACCAGGCGTTCTCATTTGCCATAACTAATACGATAGATCGCGTTTGCGGAATCATCCGATACCAAGAGCGCGCCGTCAGACGTCACTTGCACATCCACCGGGCGTCCCCAAGGACGACCACTTTGTAACCAGCCTTCAGCAAAGGTTTCGTATTTCATTGCGCCATCTTCTCCGGGACGAGCCAGCGTAATGCGGTAACCAATTGGAGAGCTGCGATTCCACGAGCCGTGTTCGGCGATGAAAATCTGGTTGTGATACTCGGCCGGAAACATAGCGCCCGTGTAGAAGCGCATGCCGAGAGAGGCGACGTGCGGTCCCAGTCGTAACGCTGGAGGCGTGAATTCACTGAACTATCGTTTCTGACCGAATTGGTGGTCAGTGATTTAACCTCCGTGAAAGTAAGGCAAACCAAACCGCAGCCCCGCGTTCGGCGCTCGATTCAGTTCATCCGGCGGCCTGTCATCTCCGAGCATGTCGCGCCCATTGTCGGTGAACCATAATTCCTTCGTTTCTGGATGCCAATCAAAACCCACAGTATTGCGGATACCGTGAGCAAAGACTTCAAGCCCGCCGCCGTCCGGCTTCATGCGAAGGAGCGAAGCGTAGCGGTCGTCGTCTTTCTCACACACGTTGCACGGCGCTCCCACAGGAACGTAAAGCAAGCCGTCCGGCCCGAAGCGAATGAACTTCCAGCCGTGCATACGATCACGTGGGAAGCTTTCATTCACGACCACAGGCTGAGGCGGAGCCGCGAGATGTTCCTCAATCTGGTCGAAGCGAAGGATGCGATAGATCTCAGCAACATAGAGTGCGCCGTCTCGAAAGGCGACGCCATTTGGCGCCGAAAGATCGTGAGCAATAAGATAGACGTGATCGGCCTTCTTATCTTTGTCAGTGTCAACGAGAGCGTAAACACTGCCCGCCAGAGAGCCAACAAAGAGCGTCCCGTTAGGACTCAGCGCCATGGAACGGGCGTTTGTAATGTTTTCTGCGTACACGCTAATAGTAAATCCTGGAGGAAGCTTGATAGTGTGGAGCGGTAATTCGGCGCGGCTACAGGCGGGAAGCCCGAAGGAAAAACAAACTGTGAGAAGCAGCAAGACGAGTCGGAGAGCGAGGGGAGAAGTCGCGTGCGTCGGAAAACGATGAGCTTTACGAGTCACGCTTCACTCTCCTGTCTGCAATGTAAAGATCTTGCCGCCGCCAAACCTAGGCTCTACTTGAGCAACAACAGCAACTGGGGTGGGGCGCGCCTCACTCATAATTCCCTCGGTAGTTCGCGCAGACTTTCCAGAATAGCTGCAGTCTCTAAGCGATGGGTGTAGTCCGCGTCAACAAAGGCAAGTTTGATCGTTCCATCTTTCGCGATGACGTATGTAGCTGGAATCGGTAATTCCCATGACTCATCGCCGTTGTACGCGGGCAAATCAGCGCCGATATTTTTATAAATGGGGCGGAGCACGTCGGCGACGGGGAATGCGAGCCCAAATCGCCGAGCGACGTTGTGTCCTGCATCGGTTAAAACCTCAAACTGTAAGTTATTCTTCTCGACGGTGGAAAGCGATTTGTCGGGCGTCTCTGGCGTAATCGCGATCAAGGAAGCGCTTAAGGCTTGCATTTCGGAAAGATGTTTTTGGTAATCCCGCAACTGCAGGTTGCAGTAGGGTCACCACCCGCCGCGATAGAACGTGACGACTGCAGGTCCTTTGTCTAGCACCTCCGCAAACCTCACCTGCCGGCCGGTGGCGTTGGGCAAGGTGAAATCTGGCGCCTTTGCTCCTTCAGGCAACGCCCGTTCGGCAATGCCAGTTTTAATGAGATCGATGGTCGTCTTCTCGAATGTGTCGAGCACCTCCTTGGGAATCTTCGGCAGCATCTGCTGCTGGAACTCGCGAATCTGCGCTTGCAGCTCGCCGTTGAGCCAGTTTGCTTGCGTTGTCATCAGAGAGTCCTCCTTCCTACCAGAAATGATTATGCAGTCACCCGTACCTGCCCAGCAGTGGAGAATCAATCAGGGAAAGAAACGAAAATGGACGAGTGCAAGTCTTAGATGCACCCTGGTCCTGTTCGATGTCACCTTTCGTCGTCTATCAGCTTTTATTGACTAGCCCAGGAACTTCCAGTTTACTCACTACTTTTTACAATGGTGGAGTAAGCGAATGTCAACAATATTGTTCTTTGGGTTGAGACGTTCTATCCTCTGCACCATGCGATTGCCGGGAAAAGAAAGGTAAAATTCTGTAAGGAGCGATGGCGCAGATTGTGCTCTTACTAAAACTCGTTTCATGGAAGACAAAATGTTTACGTCCAAGGAGGAATGTTATGACAACCCAAGGTTTTTCCCTCTGCTGCATTGTCCCGCCCCATATTTTGAGAGCACTCGCACAGCGGGGCGCACAAACTCACAATCGGGCAGGGATGAATAGGTTGCTTGTCTCTGAAACTCTTCATTGTTGAGCCGGTGACTTGAGCTT
>CAZUFQ010000026.1:12081-16751 GCA_964618735.1 uncultured Enterobacteriaceae bacterium | reverse complement strand
GTGGGCACGTGCAGGTCTCGGCGTATGGCGATGGCAACAACAGGTCTTGCCACGTAGGGAGCTGGAGCACAGGTGGTCCAGATTTCACCGCCACGGTCGATTGCTTTGGCGCAGGCGGAGGGACAGGCGGCGGTCCTGCACCCGCGGACAGTCGCTTCGATCTGCTCTTCCTCTGGTAGCGCTCGCCTGAACCATCTACCGAACTCGTGCGATCCATCCGAGGTCTCCAGTGGAACTTGGTTGCCGAGGAGGGGGATCTCGGTAGGTTCTGTCAGGAACTGCCCCAACTTGTCTTTGAGAGGAAGAGCGTAGAGACGGTTGCAGCGAGGGGGGAGGACGATGGAGTTGTCCTCCCTGTGAGTCGGCTGACAGAAGGGAACGGCGAGACCGAACTGCGCTCGGCTACCGGCGCTTTCGGTGATAAGCTTGACGCCGGGAGTTCAATGAACGTACCGGGAGACCTTGCCACCGTCTCCCATACCCTCCCGCCATTGTGTGTCTCGTGATTGGGCGATGGTAAGAGCGGAGGAAAAGGTGCAAAGCTGGGGAGGAGCGTTAGACTGGAGCGCCCTTGCTGTCAACATCTCCTACGACCGAACGTCCCGAGACGATGATCCGAGGCTCCTTCCGATTGCGCTGATGCACCTTCGACCAGAGCTGTAATGAGTGTACTGGTTCGGTCTTCCATCGGGTGCAGTTACCACCCGATGGGATCTGTTAAGTGGTGCTGTGGTGCGTCCGCTACCAACTCAGGCGGCGCGAGTGAGCCGCGAGGTTGTTGAAGCGACGCTGACCCCAATAATATCACGCACACCATTGATAGTGTTCATAGGAAACCTGTTGTTTCCATAAATGGTGCATCACAAATTGTTCTTATCGTATTGGGGTCAGAGCCCCCGCACAAGGGTTCGCGAACACATTCGTCTTGAAGAGTGCGGGGCGCTGCCCACCGGATAAGGGGCGGCGAACTCTCGGAGAACGTTGCCTTCTTGTGTTGGAAGGCGAGGGAAGGCCAGCGGAGGGGGAGAGATGATGAGAAGATCAGCACCCTGAAGGTAGGTGGTCCGCGTGGACGAGTCCCGTGTGACACCTGCCGTGGCGACTGATAACCGCGTTTCTGTAAATATTATGGGATGCTCCGTGGCGCCGCAGAGATCGTGACGGTCCTGCATCAGGCGACCATTATCCCTCTAGTCTACGGCCCGTCCCCATTCTCGTATGTAGCCTCATCCGGCACTGGCGGCTGCGGCTTCCCGTCAAGTGACGCCATACACAGGGCATGCCAGGATGGCCGGCGTTGCGATTCTTTACACTGCCCCCTCCCGGACAGTAGTGCAGTGGCTCTTGCACGACTCCCGCAGTCAACTATTGGGCCAACGCCCACTCAGCAGGAGTTCGTTCAGCAGCTCTTGACACTCTGTGCTGCTGATTGCCAAGTACAGGAGCTGGTGTTGAAGTTTGTCTAGCTCTTGCGCGATAAGCAGGCAGACAAGTTGAAACTGGCCGGCTTATGCACGAGCCAGCACTATTCAATCGTTGTGGACAAAGTCCTGGCTTTTGGGCCACCCGTGAAGGAGAGTAACACGTAGGTTAGGGTAACCGCTTGTTCCGACAGGGATAGATGAATCCGCCCACGTGGCGTGCCCCGGCTCTGCCACCACTGGGTAGATTGCTATTTCACCTGCCGCAGTTGGTTCTCTGCGTGGGATAAAGAATCCGTGATCAGAAGAACCTTCCCTCCTCGTGAAACAGTGACGAGAGAAAAGGGTAAGCGCATTCGCGTTCAGTTGTCATGCACGCGCACAGGAACGACACGTGACGCCAGCGGTGCGAGAGAAACATTTTATTGTGTCATTGTCTTCCCTATGTTGGTACAGAAGTGTCACACCTCTGTGTGACAGTAAGGGACTTCCTGTCCTTGCTCTTCTGAGCGAACTTAACGACCTCATATTGTTATAGGATTCTTCCTTTCTCATTTTTCAGCCTCTACTGTTTGCCTCTATTACCAGGCCGGAGATGTCACAGACTGTGTGACCTTCCATGCTGGGGAGACAGCGCAGAGGTCTATCGTCTCGCGAAAATCATATTGTGATTGTAGCAAATACACGCAGCAACCGAGTTGCGTGAGTGGTGGCATGAGCATTGCTTTTCCTCTCCTAACATGAAACCGGAGAATGAAGGTTCACAAGAGCTCTCCAGCATAGAAGGACGTTACGCTAATGTGTTCGAGGTAGGGTACAACGCCTTTGAGTTCTTAATTCATTTCGGTCAAGTTGATCCGGCGAACGAGCAACCCCAGATCCATACGCGGATTATTACTAGCCCTGCATACGCCAAGGCTGTTGCAGAAATGTTGCACGATTCTCTTTTACAATATGAAAAGATGTTTGGCTCAATTCCGCAGGTACAGAACGAATAGCGGTACTCTGATCTATGGCGAACGTTTTTGCAATTCACTCTATAAGCCAATCGTTAGCGACTTATCTAACGAGGACGTACCCAACCTCGTTACGGACTGACCATCCCTGCACATTCACACCGGTTTCGAGTGAAGGCATGAATACTCCCGAAAATCTCGATGACACCCGGGCGCGTCTCACCCTTTTTCTCTATCGCGTGACAATGAATGAGCACCTACGTAACGGGGGACGGTTATCTCAACCTGACGCTACGCCATCGCCGCTGTCGCTCGATTTGCATTATCTGCTTACCGTGTGGGCCACGAATGTCGTGGATGAACAGGTGGTGCTCGCCTGGACGATGCGCCAACTGCATTTGCGCCCAGTCTTGGATCTTTCGTCTCTCTCACCAGAGGCAGACTGGAGGCCTGGAGATGTCATACACCTTATTCCTGCTGAATTGAGCAACGAAGATGTGATGCGCATCTGGGACGCGCTGCAACCGCCGTACCATCTCAGTGTGTCCTATGTGGCGCGGGTAATCCGCATTGATCCCGACGCCATTGACGATGCACGGCCAGTGGTGGCCACACGTTTCACCTGGACCGATCGGGGAGCAGAACCGTGAGACGCGAGCAAATTGAGCATCGCATTCTGGGCTCGGTCCATTTTGTCGATGCGACTACGCGCCTTCTTATCCTTGATCCCCTGGTCGTCTCAGCTCAGGGCGTATCGTGGATTCGCAATCGGCGTGGAGATTACGTGATTACCGCCGTTCCAGGTTTGGAGGATCATGCCGCAACATTTCGTGACCCCCCTGCAACGCCAGCCCTCGACAGTATAGCGGTCGAATTTGCAGTACGCGACCCGCGCAGGCGCTACTTGCCCAGGCGGAGTACGATTCGCCTTCCACGTAATCCAGATCCCACCCAAGCTGCGGCAACGACTTCGCTCTTTCGCTCCATTGATATTCCGCTCTTTCCTTCACCGACAGCCAGGATCGAATTAGGATGGGCGGTCGTGCGTGCTACCATCCGCCGCAATGGCACAGAAGACGGCCTGGCAGGGGCTTTGATCCGCATCCTGCACACCACCGATGCCGCCTTGCTTGCGAGTGGTCTCTCCGATGAGCGCGGCGAGGCGTTGGTAGCGGTTCCAGGCATCCCTATCACAACCTGGGGCGAGAGCAATGGCGCGGTGGTGGAGACGGAAATTCCCGTGTCTCTCGAAGTAGTATTCGACCCTACAGTTAGTGACATTCCAGACCCGGATGATCTGACGACAAAGCGGGCCGCCCTGCCGATAGCGCAAATAGTAACAGAAACACTGACCCCACAACCGGCCCTCGCATCTGGTCGTCTCCTAACGATGACACTGCTAGCGACCGTAACCAATGCACTACGAGTGCACGTAACCATTTTCCAGTGAGGAGAAAGGGGGAACAATCGTGCCTGAATACTTAGCTCCAGGGGTGTACGTTGAAGAGACGAGTTTTCGCGCAAAATCGATTGAAGGCGTGAGCACTAGCACCACGGCGTTTGTCGGCCCGACACGCAAAGGACCAATCGGCGGCACGCCGGAGCTCATTACCAGTTTTGGTGACTTCGAGCGGATCTATGGCGGTCTCGAAGACTTAAGCTTTGGCGCCAATTACTTAGCGCACGCGGTGCGCGCCTATTTCAACGAAGGCGGCGGGCGGCTATACATTTCCCGCGTCTACCAGGCGGGGACAACTCCTGGAGTGGGGCGTTCTACCCTGGTTGTCGGCACTGACTCGGCCCCGGCTGACGAACAGGCTCGCTTTGTCGCACGCTTTCCGGGCAGTGCTGGCAGTGGGCGTATTATGTTGCGTCAGGTCGCGGCGTTGGCGACCCGAGGCACGATGGCGCGCGCGCCAGAGGGCACGTTGGCGCGCCTGGGAGGTGATACTCCAGCAGGTGCGGCTCAACTCCAGGGCGGGATGGCGCTATTTTCGCTCCCTAATAATGGCGTGCTCCGACTCGTCGTGGGTTGAGCGAATGTAGACCTGACCTTCCGTGGAGAACCTGCAGAAGCTATGGGAACGATTGCGCTGCCAGATCCCGTTGATTTGACTGACTCGAATACGACGTTGCAAATGACCCTCGATGGGATCGTGCAGAGTGTTCCATTGCTCACCGCGTCAACGCCGCGCGCCGACTTTGTAGCGGCGCTCAACCGTGCGATCCGAGGTGGATATGCGCGTCTCACGGACGCAACAGAGGGAACAGCCAACCGTCTGGTGATTTGCAG
>CAZUFQ010000026.1:0-12071 GCA_964618735.1 uncultured Enterobacteriaceae bacterium | reverse complement strand
AGAGAGGTCAAGGGCCAGGAGAAGGTCCAGGTCGGCTCCCACAAGGTCGTCACGGGACACAAGGATCTCGGCAACGGCCACTTCGAGGACGTGACGAAGGACGAGCCCGACTACCAGACGCGCGACGTCTACGGCGAGAAGTACACCTACACCGTCGACCTCTGGAAGGTCGTGCGGACGCCCGAAGCCCACGGCTCGAGCGACGCGGCTCGCTGGCCTCGGTGACAGTTATTACCAACGCTGAACTCGGGTTTACCGCCAACCTCACAGTGCTCGGCAGCGATAACGCTACGAATAATGTCGGCGATCTCTTGCGCGTGACAGCCGATGAAATCAATGCCTTGTTGACAGCCGCAGGCAATCAGGCGCGAGCGTCACTTGCCGCCAATGGCCGGTTGGTCTTGAGCACAGTGGCGACCGGAACCGGCGCGACCTTATCTGTTAGCGATGTAGGCGCCAATTCCGTACACACACGCCTGGGACTGACCGCGGGCCCATCCGCCACGGGGACGGCGGGGACGACCGTTAGTTATTATATGAAGGACGGGAATCAGTATGTTGATTCCACAAGCGCCGTTCTCGACTTGACAGGTGATCCCACTGGTACGCCGTCCGGCGGCGCCGAAATCCTGACGGTCAGTGCAGTGACTGAGGACCTGGATGGTCACACTATTTTCTATGAAGACATGGGCTTTGACCGCCGCCATCCTCGCTGGATCGGCCACATCCTCGCTGAGACGCCAACGCGGCGTGCCGAGGAGCTGGAAAATCTGTACGCCCTCGTCATCGGTTCTGGGGTCTCGGCCTTCGAGCTACGTGCGGGGTTGTTTCCGACGAGTGACGAAAACATTGTCACTATGAGCGGTGGGAGCGACGGTGTCGCTCCTGACCTTGGTGTCGAGACGTCTCCCGGAAGCTATGCGGCTGCGCTGGATGAGCTACGAAAGTTGGAAGACATCTCCATCGTTGCTGCTCCTGGTCATTCTGCTTATGCAAGTTTCCAGGCGGTGCAGGGCGCTCTCATCATACATGTGGATAATTCCAGACTGACGCGCTACCGCATCGCCGTGCTCGATACCCCGCCGACTCAAGACGTTGCTCAGGCGCGAACGGTACGAAGCCGCATCGATTCGACGCGCGCGGCTCTTTATTATCCATGGGTCACGGTCGCCAATCCACTGGGGCGTCCCGGCCTAGAGGGGGTGCCCCGTGAGATCTCCCTGCCGCCATCGGGGTTTGTCTGCGGCATCTATGCCAGGAATGATGTTGAGCGCGGCGTCTACAAGGCTCCCGCCAATGAAGTCGTGCGCGGCGCTTTACGATTTGAGACTGACATTAACTTCGCACAGCAAGAAGTCTTGAACCCTCTCGGGGTCAACTGTCTGCGTTATCTGTCCGGTCGTGGATATCGAGTATGGGGCGCACGGACTGTGAGTTCCGATCCGGAATGGAAGTACGTCAACGTACGACGGTATTTCAACTATCTCGAAGCGTCGATTGATCGTGGCACGCAGTGGGCAGTGTTCGAGCCCAACGGCGAGCGCCTCTGGTCCAATGTCCGCGATACGGTGTCAGCCTTTCTCTACAACGAGTGGGTGTCAGGCGCATTGTTAGGAACGACAGAGCAAGAGGCATTCTTTGTCCGCTGTGACCGCAGCACCATGACACAAAATGACCTTGATAACGGTCGTCTGATTTGCCTGATCGGTGTGGCAGTCATCAAACCGGCAGAGTTTGTCATCTTCCGCATCGGGCAGAAGACTGCCGACGCCCGTAACTAGCTGAAAGGAGGAGAGCAGCATGGCTCGCGAAACGCCATACAGCGCGTTTAATTTCCTGGTCAATCTTAATGGCCCTGGAGTATCACCGGATGCCATTCTCGGCGGCTTCTCCGATGTCTCCGGCATCGGCACCGAGGTAACAATTGCTGAGTACCGTAACGGCAACGAACGGGAAAATCATGTCCGCAAGGTCCCAGGGATTCATAAAGTGACGGATGTCACGCTCAAGCGCGGCATCGTCAACACCCAAGATCTGTGGACCTGGATTCGAGACGTGCGCAAGAAAGGTCCATTGGCCAAACGGGAAGTGATCATCACGCTGCGAGACGAAGCTGGGCAAGACGTCCAAACGTGGAAACTGCGTGGTGTTGTGCCCCTCAAGTATACCGGACCGACGTTCGCAGCCAAGGGTGGCGGTGATGTCGCGATGGAGGAACTAGTGCTCTCAGCGGAGGGGCTCGAAATCGAAGCGCCGTAAGGGATGTCATGAACACTCTCACCTTTGAAGTACAAGCGCCGCCGCCGGCGCCTGACCCCAATCGCGCCGATGTGGCCTTGTTTGTTGGGTTTGTCGAACGGCGTCAGGGGCAAGCTCTGCCGCGTGAAGTCAAAAAATGGCTTGACGAACAGGGATGGATCTCGGGGCCATATGGACGGGCGGCAGAGGAGATAGAGGCGTTACTCGATGTGCCAGCGCCTATCGATACCTGGGAGGTATTTGATCATGTATTTGCCTGGGAGCAGCGTACACTGGAAGGCAGCCAGCGGGGAGCGACAACCTATCTTGGCGCAGCAGTCCGCTCGTTTTTCGCGCAAGGCGGACGTAAGTGTTATGTCGTCCGTGTCGGCAACCCCTGGCCGCTAACTACGCCGCGTGCACAGCGTTTGACACATCTTCCTCTGCTCATTCCAGGTTATGGATCGGCATTCGCCGCCTCAGCAGTGGATCGGCGCAGTTGGCATGGCGTTGCTCATCTCTTTGGTCTGCCGGAGGTGTCGTTTCTGTGCCTGCCAGATTTGGGAGATATCGTCAGTGTTGACCCGCCGCCAATCATGCTTCCTAACCTTCCGTTGCCGGAAGAGCAGTTTGTTGAATGTTCTGACGCCGAGTCCCAGGATACCCCCGCAGACCGCGCGCTGCGATCCCGCGCCGCGCCGCGCTGTGACGAGCAGGGCTATCAAGACTGGGCAGGTGCAATTCACATGCTGGCTGAACTGCTGGCGCGTCACCTCCGTGAGATCCAACTCATTGCGGCAATACCAATGCCTATATATGGTTCCGCGGCTGAGCGTGACCTCTTAGGCTTTCTCCTAAGCGATCGAGGCCGTGGACCGCTGGCGAGTCAGTGGCATGAGCAGCCTGATGGCGTTGCCAGCGCCTTCGTACAGTTTGTATATCCGTGGGTGCGGACTCCTGGCTCTGAGGCTCTTCCCGAACAGTTGGAGAGTCCTGATGCCGTACTGACCGGACTATTAGCACGGAATGCCCTAACCCGCGGCGCGTTCCGGAGCGCAGCCCTTCTGCATTTGGCCGATGTATACGATGTGGCCCCGTTATTGCGACGCGACCAGATGTGTACCCCGCGGCCCGATGACGGTAACGCCAGCGCGGCGCGCCATGCTCTGCTTGAGCGTGTTTCCCTGGTCGGGCCGACGCCAAGCGGGCTGCGGTTATTGTCAGACGCGACGACCAGTCAGGACGAAAACTATCGCCCAGCGTGCATCAATCGTTTAGTCTCTGTCATCGTGCGCGCGGCGCGGCGCTTAGGAGAAGAACTTACATTCGAGTCTTCCGGAGAGCGGCTTTGGACGCGTCTGCGCGAGCGCCTGGAGGGTCTTTTCCTCGGCTTGCTACAGGCTGGCGCTTTGCGCGGCTCCACGCCAACTGAGGCGTTTCAGGTACGTTGCGACCGCAGCACTATGAGCCAGAACGATATCGATAACGGCCGTGTTATTGCCAGGATCCAGTTTGTCGCCGCAGCTCCGATTGAGCAGATCACTGTGGTGCTCGCTCTGGACGAAGGCGGACAAGTATCCCTGGCCTCGGCCAGAGAAGGCGCGGCGCTACGCTAAGGAGGAGCACGATGGCGGAAGAAGCACCGGACAACATGCTTGCTCCTCTCCATGTCTTTCATTTTCGTGTTGATTTTGCCGAAGACCCTTTGATCGGTGGCGGAGGCGGGACGCCGGTGGTGCTGTGTAGCGGAGCATTTTCTGAGTGCTCAGGACTCGAAGCCACAATGGAACCAAAAGTGATAAAGGAAGGTGGTCGGAACTACGGTGCGGTACAACGTGCGGGGCCGGTGACTTTTGCCACGGTAATCCTCAAACGCGGCATGACCACCACGCGCCACCTCTGGGCGTGGTTCAAACTCGTCAGCCAGGGGGGATATGCCCATCGGTTGTCAGCGACCATACAAATGCTCGATCCGGACGAGAACACCATTATGTCTTGGAAACTTGAAAAGGCCATGCCTATTAAATTCAAGGCGGCGGATTTGAACGCCAAGGGAACAGAGATCGGCGTGGAAGAACTCCACCTCGTCCATGAGGGACTCAGTCAGGGGTAGTGTTATGAGTATTCCAGCGAATTTTGTGCAGGCTCGATTCACCCCCCAGAGTGGTGGGAGGACCACACCGGTCTCCGTCCATTTCAACCCGGCCTCGCTGCAGTATACCGTGGCCAATACCATGAAAGATCCGGGGTCAGGTAACAAGAAGAAACAGTATGTGAGTCAGAGCACCGGGAAGCTCACCATGGACGTCATCTTTGACACCACTCACACCGGTGAAGACGTGCGTACGTACACGGAGAAAGTCGCGCGCTTCATGGAGCCGGATGAGAAAAAGATTCCGCCTGTCATTTTGTTTGAATGGGGCCTGTACAAGTTTCAGGGGATGATGGAGTCGTACAAGGAGACGGTCGACTTTTTCGCCGCGAATGGCGTGCCGCTCCGCGCCACGGTGAACTTGACGCTGGCCCAGCAGGATAAGGTGTTCGAACCAAGCGACACCTCTAGGAGCGCGAACACGCAGCAAAACCTTGCGCTGGACGCTGTGGAGCTGCCGTCGGGTACGAACCGGGACGCGACCACCACGGCGGCGAGCGGCGGCGATCCCCGTGCCGGGCGCGGCATCGCCGCCGCCAACGGGCTGGAGAGTATGCGTTTCACTGCCGGCGCTGCACTGACAGTCGGCGCGGCGGTCCGCCTAGGGCCGCCCGTGGCCTTTGCCTCGGGCGGCGGTCTAGGACTTTCAGCTAGCGGAGGTCTTGGCTTATCGGCGAGCGGCGGAATTGGCCTATCAACCGGTGGCGGTATGGGACTTGGGATCAGCGGCACCGCTGGAGTGACTGGAGGCGTCAGCACGGGCGCGAGCTTTGGGGCGAGCGCGTCTGCAGGTATTACTGCTTCGGCTGGGGCCTTCGCGGGCCTACGCAGCTCAGAAGCTGAGGTGCGCGTTACGGCTACCCTTGATACCAGCCGCCTTTTGCCTCGTAGTGAGGCGCCGAGTCTCGCGACCGACAGCGGCGCGAGCTTCCATGTTGGCGGGCAGGCGCGGGTTGAAGCAAGTGCGAGCATGCGGGCGGACGTTGGCGCTACAGCAAGCCTCCGGACCCGCATCCAGTTTGAGGAGTAAAGGCGATGGCAATTGTCTTTGACGAGGTCATTGGCACAGTCGAGCCAAA
Organism: uncultured Enterobacteriaceae bacterium; assembly: GCA_964618735.1. Classification (GTDB taxonomy): domain Bacteria; phylum Desulfobacterota; class Binatia; order Bin18; family Bin18; genus SYOC01. The sequence goes on along the minus strand of CAZUFQ010000026.1, from coordinate 6,602 downwards.
CCAGCCTACGGAAACTGCGTCAGAGGAGCGACCGGCCGCTACACCGAGAGCGATAGAGACAGAGAAGATCCGCCAGGAGGTGAGTCAGTTGGAGAAACGTACAGCACGGCTGCGGGCAGACTGATCGTCTTTATAGCAGTGCTCACTCAACGGTGGCTTTGAGGACGAAGACTCAAGCGACTGAGAACTGCTGTCGGAGATGGACCTGCTGGGAGGATGCAAATGGCAGAGCAACCATTGAGTCAGATGGCGGTGTACCGCGCCCGACCAACGGTGCGGATCGATACACAGGAATACCCAAAGGTCAGCGAACTGCTCATCGGCATGGAAATGGTCGAAAGTGAAGGGGGTATGTCTTCTCTCGAATTGCGGCTCAGCAACCTTGCCAGTGATCCTCAAGGCGGAGCCGACCTCGCTTTTGAAGACAACGCTATCTTGCGCTTGGGGGGCAGGATCGCAGTATACACCGGCGACGAGGACGCACCGCAGGAAATCTTTCGGGGCCTCATCACTGGTGTGGAAGGAGATTTTTCCGAGAACGGTCCGCCGGAATTGGTTGTCCTTGCCGAGGACGTATTTCAGCAAGCACGCATGACGCGGCGCACGGCGACTCACGAAGAAGTCTCGCTGGCAGACCTGGCAAACGACCTTGCTTCCCGATTGAATCTCACGCCGGGAATCACCGGCCTTTAGGGAAAATTTCGTAATCAGGGGCAAGCTAATTGAGAGGGTTTAGCGTTTGTGCGCCGCTTACTGCTGCGGTATGACGCGGACATGCAGGTCGTGGGCAATGAGCTGCATGTTTCTCCTCGAGGTGAAGTGCGTCGCGGGGCTATTGAACTCGCCCTGCACAGCCAGTTACGCTGCGCCCGGGTGTTGGCTGATCTTGCGCATCAGGTGAGCGAGGTGACAGTGACGGGGTGGGACGCCGCGCAAGGGCAGCGAGTCAGCGCCAGCAGCACCGGATCTCAGCTTGGACCCGGCTCTGGGCGAACGGGAGTACAATTGCTCCGCCAGGCGATTAGCGAACGCTCAGAACACCTTGGCCATCTCGCCGCGACGACTGATGCAGAGGCACAGGCGCTGGCCAACGCCGCCTTTGACTGCCGCGCGCGGCGGTTTGTCTGTGTCCAGGGAACTGCCGAAGGAAATCCCGCCGTACGGGTGGGAACCCATATCGCACTCAGTGGGATGGGGAGCCGCTTCGATAACACTTACTATGTCGTCCGTGCGTGCCACCGCTACGATGTCATCCGCGGCTATGAAATCGACTTCGAAGCCGAATGCGCGTTTTGGGGGGGAAGGTGATGCAACAGATGAAACCATTTGATCTCCCGCCGGGCGGACTCTGCAACGCAAGTTACGTGGCGGAGGTCGTGTCAGTGCAAGACCCAGAGAACCGCTCGCAGGTGCAAATCCGCTTACTCAGCTTCGACGGTGTCGGCACGCAGGATGGACCCTTGTGGGCGCGGGTTGCCGTGCCGTTCGCTGGGGCTGACCGTGGCGCTTTTCTGCTACCGGACGTCGGCGATGAAGTGCTGGTCTCGTTTGTGAATGGCGATCCTCGCCTGCCGATCGTGGTAGGCGGTTTATGGAACGGCAACGCGGCGGCCCCCGAAACCTTGGGCGGCGCTGGCGATCGGATTGATCGCTGGACCATCGTCGGCAAAGCCGGGACGCGCATCGCCATCGTCGAAGAGCAGACAGGGCAGGCCACCATTTCGTTCACCACCCCGAACGGAGTGAAAGGGACGCTGACCGATACCGACGGCGGCAAAATCGAATTCCAAGGGGCCGGGACCACCATTACGGTCGATACCCAAGGCGTCTCGGTGCAGACTCCAGCAAAAGTCAAAGTCCAAGCGAGCCAGGTTGAGGTGACCGCCGGTATGGTGAAGGTGGACGCGGCTATGTCGAAGTTCTCCGGCATCGTCAAGTGTGATGTCTTACAAGCGACGACAGTGGTCGCAACGACTTATACCCCGGGGGCAGGGAATATATGGTAGCACATGATGTGATTATTGGCGGCGCCGAAGGAAAGGGCAGCGTAGGTCCGTTGATCTTGCGTCGAACGGACCAGGAGTTTATCCCTGCTCTCCTTGATGAATTGGCGGTCGAAGGCGGGCTCCAGGCCGCCATTGAGAAAGCGCTCAACACCCCCGACCGGGTGACCGCACTCAAATTGTTCCAACCGGTCCACCGCACATTCTACCTAGCGGTGATTGACGTGGCCTGCGAGGGCTACAAGCGGCCGCGACTCGATCCACAACGTATCGAGAGCGCCGGGTTGGTCGTACGCAGAATCGCTGAGGAAGTAAACGAAGGGGGGCAGAGACTCCGCTTACCGGTCATGGAAGCCTGGGTGCAGGACGGACGCACGGTTGTCGGGTGGCGACGTTTTTGACAGCGGGAACATGACCGCTGCCTCAGTCCTGAAACATGGCTCCGTACGCTCGGCTTGCATTCTGGCAACGTAGAATTCGATCGTCTCCTAGCGCGTTTACCGAGCGACGCTACCTCAGTGATCGGGCGCGAGAGCGTATCCCCGCTGTTTGTAGCCCCGCCTGAAGTCTGCAAAGCCACCGGTCGGACGTTGCTGTACGGACTCATCTCAGTCACCAGTCCGGAAGTGAGTGAGCAGCAGCCTCAGACCCCGCCATATGATGAGCAATGGTTCCAGGACAGAAATTTCCGTGCTCACCTACCGCCGTTCATGCGCGCAGGAGCTGATATTCCATTCCCTCAGGGAAGATCACTGACGGCGCAGAACGTTGATGAAGAAGGGCTCCACGATTTTATCGTCATGCTCCGCCAGGTGAAGTTCGAGTTCGACGCCTTTGGTGATAGTAAACCGAGTCAAGATTTGCTGGCGGCGCTCAACCAGGTGACGCTTGATCCAAATACTAATGCCGCGCGTCGGATGGGCGACTTTCTGCAGGAAGCCAGCCGGGTGCTGGTAGATCAGGAAAAGGGGCGGAGCGTTACCATGCCGACCCAATGGCCCAGAATGAATGAAACAGTGGGAAAAGCCGTTCTGGAAATGGTGAGAGAAGGATTGCGTGAGCGACTGAAAGGATTCACCGCAGGACAGGGCCGCTTCGATGACCCGGATCGGCAGTATCGCATTCGGGCGTTTGTACGTGTCAGACAGCCCGACAACTGCCCACCGCGCCCAGTGTGGAGCGACTACAGCCAACCGTTCACCATTGCCCCCTGGTACGAAAACACGGAACTGCCGCCGGTACAGGTTGCCCTCCCTGATGTGCTGAATCGGGACACGCTCAAACAGCTCAAGCCGAACGTGGCGTTTTCGGTTCCCAGTCAGTTGTTTAATTTCTTGCAGCAGAACGACCCGAAGAAACTGATGGATGGCTCGGGATCGGACGGCGGGGGAGGCGTTACGCTCGACTGGATCTGCGGGTTTAGCATCCCCATTATTACGCTATGTGCGTTCATCGTTCTCAATATCTTTTTGCAGCTCTTTGACCTCATCTTCCGCTGGCTCCTTTTCATCAAGATCTGCATTCCTTTCCCGAGGAGGAAATGATGGCGAACCCCGCGCTCCCTGAACCGCCGATCGGCTGGCCGTTGTTGCCGCTTCCGGATGACACTGGCCAGCTCGCGTACCCCACGCTCGACCTCAGCGTGCGCCAGACCATTCAGGTCATTCTCCGCACGCGGCCAGGCGAGCAGCTCATGCGACCCGACTTCGGCGCCGGCTTGGAAAATTTCCTGCACGAGCCAAACACCATCACCACATGGCGGCGCATCCGTGACCGTGTTTCCGAGTCCCTGACTCGCTGGGAGCCGCGGATCGTGCTCGATCGGGTAGATGTTGCAGAAGTACCGGACCGGCCTACCTGTGTCCGGGTCGAAGTCGCCTACCGCTTGAAGCGCAGTGGAACAGCCCAACGGCTCGGCTTAACCATGGAACTGGAGGCCTAGCGCCATGCCTATTCGCCCACCCGCCCTTGATGATCGCAGCTTTGACGACCTTGTCGAAGAGGTGCTGGCGCGCATTCCTGCGCACACACCAGAGTGGACGAATCCACGCGTGGGCGATCCAGGGCGGACTCTCATCGACCTCTTTGCCTGGTTAACCGACACGTTGCTGTACCGCGCCAATCTCATTCCAGAACGGCAACGCCTGGCATTTCTCCGGTTGCTCGGGGCGCCTCTCCGGCCGGCGACGCCAGCGCGGGGACTGGTTAGTGTCATGATCGACGATGACGCCTTCACCAGCGCTATCTCGCTCCGTTCGCTTGCCGTAATTGCTAAACCGGTCCGCTTTGAGACGCGTGCCGAAGTGACAGTGTTGCCGGTGGAGGCTGAAGCGTACTACAAGCGCCCTCTCACGCAAGAGGAGCACGATGAGATGGAACGTGTCGTACCAGGACTGCAAACCATCTACGGTCTATCTAGTCTCCCGACTCCCTATGTGACAACGTCGGTCTTTGCTGGCGGCGCCCCCGAGCCGGGCGGCTTTGACCTGGTCACGCGCGCCGTTGATTCCGCATTGTGGCTCGCGCTTCTGGCGCCGCAAGCGCCGCAGCCGGAATTGCAAGCAGGAGTCGTCGAACGTGTGCGTCAGGCGCTGGGAGAAAACCCTAACGGTGGGCAGCAACTTCTGAGCGTGGGCGTCATGCCGGCAATCGAAGCACCCGCGTTGTTTGAAGATATCGGTGAACGTGCCCGCATCCCGCACGTGTGGGAGATGAGCACCCTAACTCCGCAAGGTGACCCTGATTATCTGACGCTTGAACCAATAGTTGAAGATGATACGACACGTGGGCTGACACGCCGCGGCGTGATCCCTCTAAAATTACCAGCAGCCTCACAGATTAAAGTCCCCAGCAACGACGTACGCACCAATCCCAAGGCTGGTGTCGGTGATAGCCCGCCGCGTCTCGATGCGCCAGAGAAAACTGCGCGCCTGGTCGCGTGGATACGTCTACGGCCGCGGGATGTGTCGGTGCAACGATTGTCTCTGAGTTGGATTGGCATAAACGCCGTTGAGATCGATCAACAGCAGACAGTCGTCGGACGTGTTATTGGACAAAGCGACGGCTCGGCAGATCAGGAACTGCAGTTAGTAGCACAATCGGTCGAGCCTGAAACGCTGCACGTGCAAGTTGAAGAGCCGGGCCGCGGCTACCAGTCCTGGCAACGCATTGACGACCTGATGGTAGTTGATCGCGACGCTACCGCCTTTTGCTTGGATAGTGAGGCAGGGACGATCCGTTTTGGTGACGGACTACATGGGCGTATTCCCGACGCTGGATTACGGGTGCGTGTTGGCTTCATGCGTGCGGGCGGCGGGCGCGCCGGGAATCTTCCCGCTGGCTTGTTAACCGAGATTAAAGCTTTTGATCTACGCAACAACTCGGTCCAGACGAAACTCAAAGTGAGGCAAACTCTGCCTACCGACGGCGGTGAGGACGCGGAAACCCTCGACGCGGCCGAGCGGCGGATTCCGGCATTGTTCCGGCACCGTGATCGAGCCGTAACCAGCGAAGACTATAAGGAGCTGGCAGCGCGGGCGCCGGGAGTACAGGTCGGCCGCGTCGAAATCCTCCCCCGGTTTCTACCTCATCAACGTCGTCTCGAGACGCCAGGGGTCGTATCAGTCATGGTGTTGCCATTTAAGCCAGGCGCCGGTCTCCCTAACCCACGTCCGGACCGTCCATTTTTGGAAGCGGTGCACGGCTATCTGGATGCGCGCCGTCCGTTGAGCACGGAGATGTATGCCATTGGCTGTGAGTACATGCCGCTGGGTATCAGCTTGGGTATCACTGTACGTGACGGTTTTGCTCCCGGCGGGGAAATAGTGGGGCTGGGTGCAGGCAGCAACATAATCGGTGGGGCGTTCGCGAGCGGCGGGAGCTTGAACCGTGAGGGCGTAGTCACTGCGGTGCGCGAAGCGTTGCAGCGCTATTTGTGGCCATTACAACCCGGAGGCCCTGACGGTACGGGCTGGCCGCTTGGCCGGGCGATCCGCGATCGTGAACTTGAAGTGGTGGTTGCTCGTGTCCCCGGGGTGAGCGGGGTGTCGCGCATCAATTTGTTCGAGCGGCGGAATGACGACTGGCGGCAGATCGTCCGGCCGACACTGGACACTCCTGTATCCCTCGCGTTGCAGCCATGGCAACTGCCCGAACTCCTCACCTTGGTCGTCGTCGTTGGTGAAGAGCCGCCTGAAGATTTACGTGGGGTCCCGAACCCCTTCGCTGACCGGTCTGGTGTCGCCGTGCCGGTTGTGCCGGAGAAGTGCTAGATGGACGCCAACGGTCTACGCTACTGGATGCTCGCTGACGAGCAGCAGTGGGCGCCGGTGGAGAACTCGCCAGTACTCCACTACGACCGCGAACGCCGCAGCCTATGCCTCGTGAGCCGTCGCCTCCTTCCTCCACCAACAGCGGACGACATCCTCGATACTCCGGATCAGATCGCGGCGCGGCTCAACCGTATTCCTCAGACACGCGATCGCTTTGGCTCCCGAGCGTTCTGGGACGCCGAAGCGCGAACGATTATTGCCACCGGTTCAGCGCCCGGGGTCGTGTCGTTCCCGCCCCCTTAAATCACTTCCCCCCCCACCGACCCCC
>CAZUFQ010000025.1:7892-16774 GCA_964618735.1 uncultured Enterobacteriaceae bacterium | reverse complement strand
CCACTTTTCTGCTATATGCCCCTTAACTTCATGCCATTGCCCCAAGGGGCGAGGGAACCGGAAGCTGCGAGGGCTCACTCATGTGTCACCCCCATCTTGGTCTATTCCTTCCTATAGGCCTTCTTATTCTTCCGTATAGACAATGTCAAAATTGAGCTCGTACGGACCTGGAAAGTCTTGGCGCGGCCCTAACGAACACCAGGCTTCCCATTTCCCAGAAGTTCGCGCCGGTTCCAGTTGCAATTCCTGATGGGCGCGCACTTGATGCGTGAGCGGATCAAGGAGGTCGAACATGATCATTGCGTCCGCTAAACGCGCATCTGTGGTTTCAAAAGCGATCTGCACCTCTCCGTCTTCCGTCTCTTCCAGGGTCCACACGAGAGCATTGTCTTCGCTTTCTCCTTGCCAGATACGACGCTCTTCCACAGTATCGTCTGCTGCTTGCGCTGCTAACCGCTCCTCTCGCTGAGAGAGAACTGAAACCACCCGCAAGGGAGTGAGGCGCAGAGAGAGTCGGTATTCCCCCGGGGCTAAACTTGGTAGAAGAGTTTGCCCTTGAGCAGAGAGACGCGCCAATGCGGACGGTCCGCCGCCGCTCTCTGGGGTGATGGACACTGGGAGCTGTGTCCAATCGACTTGGCGATGTCCGAAAGCCAGGCACGAGATCAGTACCCGGAACGTGCTCTCGTCCTCGTTCCAACGCGGATCGACGCTGACGGCCACATGCTGACCTTCAGCGTAGGCGCCGTACCGATGAGAGAAATGCAGCTGCTGGCACAGTTGCGCCGCCTCCTCAATGGCGATGCGCCCGCGGCGTGACGGCGAGGTGCTGGGATTCTTACTCGGCATGCAGGTTTTCCTCTTCGTCCGCGTTGTCCGGTGCAAAGTCCGATTCGTTTATAAGCCCGCTCTCATCCGGTTCCTCCACTTGCTCCTCACGCATCTGTAATTCTTCAATCGATTCCCGCGTCTGAAAGGTGCGCACCCAAACGACGATAAAATTCTGTGGGAGGGCGCCTTCAGCTGGAGGATGGGTAAGAGATGACGACAAGGGGCACCATAGCGCCGGGGGAAGTGATTGCGCACAATGCGAACAGGTGGAGAGTCGCCGGCGCGCGCGATCGAGGATGCGGGCGCGCTGCAGCAATGTAGTAGCGCTACTCCAGAGATGGTGTAACGATTCCCGAGAAAAGAGCGGCTGTTGACAATGTTCACAGCGAGCCCGGAGCGCCACAACTTCTTCGCGTAAGTCAAAGATCCCTTTGCAGACCGTACAGCGACAGCGTTGCCTGGGTTCGTAAAGCGGCGGATCAACGTCGACAAGAATAAGACGATCCGCGGGTTCCTTCCGTGTGGCGGCAGCATCGAATGGTCGGCGGCACAGTGGACACTGTGCGCCCTCATATTTTGTGTCGCAATCTGGCGAGCTGCACACTTTATATTCTACTGGCGCCAGCCGGAGTCTCATGTGTTTACTCCCTCTTTAGCCAAGACTGGGAAATACATACCTTGGACGAAAGCTCCTGTTTTTAGATTTGCCTGTGGGCCTTTGACCGCAGACGCGAGGTAATCCCAAAGTGTGAGTGCGGCGTCGACCTTTTGCCCTGTTGCTGCTCCTGTTCGTTGGATGATCTGTCTTGGGTTCCACGCAGTCAGGCGGTGGCGTCCCATACAGTGTGTAGTGCCGCAAGTGCACTCACGCACGGAGAATGCGAGAGGACCGGCGAGCTCTACTGCTTCTCCAATTTTCAAGCGTATCTGTTGTTCTTGTACAGCTGTTGCCGCCTTAAGAATCATGTCCTCATCCCGGACAATGAACAGAAGAGTCGTGGCGGCTGAAAGAGGAAGCGTCTGGGCTGCTGAAATGAATACTGGTCCCTGCGTTTCTTTCACTGTCCATACCGCTTTTGCTCCCGGCGGGATGAAGGACTGATACTCTTGCTCAGCAACCTGCAAGTCTGTTCCTTCTTGGGTGCAGGCGATCGTCAAGATTTCCTGTGCGTGCACCTGTAGCGCCTGCTCTGGCCGGGTAACGCGCGCTGCAAGTAGCCACGCATCCGACCAGACTCCAGTATCCTCCGTGAAGTGTTCACTCCAGGCGAGGTGGCGAGTTTGTGGAAAACCGACCACATGTTGAGCGAGCCAGCGATTTGCTTGGGCAACCGCCGGTTCCAGCGCCCGCGCTAATCCTCGCATGGCTCCTTGCCAACGGTGACGCCAGCCGCCGAAACCGGACTGCACTTCTCGCCATTTTCCACAACCATAGGCGATAACAAATTCCATCACGCGTTCAAGTCGTTCTTGTGTGTCCGGGACCGCTTCAGAGATCACCTTTTGGAGCTCCTCTCGCATGGAAGTTGGAGGAATCCCCTCGGTGGGCGGGGGACCGAGCCAGCACATAGCGACGGTTAACCGGAGCTCGTCTTCCGGGAGTTCATCATCGTTACGAGCGTGCTGCACGAGCAGCGCTAGGTGAGAAGGCGAGCCAATATCCAGCGTGCGCCCGTCTTTGCTGCTGAGGTAATTTTCCACGCGCTGGCGAACGATTTGTGCATGCTCGTCAGTCATTTCCTATTGGTGTGCATGGATGCCGTGCGTATTGCAAGGGCGCTGGGGTCGAGGCAGACCTGCCCTTTTCTTTTGCTTCTCTCGAAACTGCGGGCACTACACCTCACATGTCCGTCGGACACGCGTGTGAGGGAAACTCAACAAAGCGAACTTGGTCGATGGCGAAAAGGAGGAAGTATGCATCACCAGAGATGTCGTCCCTCGTCGAAACCGTCGAGAAATTGGTGGGTCGGTTGTTTGCTAGCGATCATAATCATTGACAGAGGTTGTGCTGGGGCTACATGGGCGATCACCGGTGAACTAAGCGGCGATAAAGCTGCTGTTGCTCATCAGATGATGAACTTGCAGGATGGGATGCTAACCGCCCATGTGACAGGCGTCCCGCTCCCACGCGTGATGAATGAACTCAGCCAGCTGAGCGGCGCGAGAATCGTGTGGCTCGGACAACGTGACAATCGTCCAGTGTCGGTTGATTTCACCAAGTTGCCGCTTGCCGAGGCCCTGCCGCGACTGCTCGGACCGAACAATTTCTTGTTGTTGTACTCCTCAACTGCTGAAAGGTCGCGGCTCAAGTCGATTTGGGTAGCCCCACGCCGGTCCAGCGTCGGGCAGACTGTGGCGGCCGAGCCAGACCCTGTCTCTTCGGAAGAGAGCCCAGACCCTGATACGGGGGACGCCGAACTGGAAAAAATGGTGGAGTCTCACCTGGACACGGCTCTGCATGGAACTGATCGTGACAGTCGCGTCGAGGCCGTCGGGTTTCTAGGCGGACTCGTCGAATATGACCCAAGAATTCGCCCATTGTTGACGCAACTTTCCACTGCGGAAAGCGATCCACAAGTGCGCGCCGCCGCCGCTGAGGTATTGGCGGGGCTGCAAGAATAATCGGCCGCATGCATCCGAATGCGTTCCCTTTTGTAACGCTTGCTGGCGGCGCCTCTGAAAACTCCGGGCACTACACACCATACGAAAGAAAAAGGAAGGAGGAAAACCAACTGACGACACAACACTGACATCGGACATTCCCGACTGCTTGGAGCTGAAGCTGTACATATCAACCGAGGTTCTTCGGTACTGCGCCAGCGACAAGAAAAACAGCCACAGTATCCACCCTGAGAAGAACCCCTAGCCAGAATTAATAAAGAGGAGGAAGTTATGAAAAAACCTTTGAAACATCGTGTGGCGCTCGCAGTAGGAGCAATCGGTCTATGTTTAGGAGGTATTGCTCACGCTGCTCCACTCGCAAACGTTACTGGCGTGTGGAGCATTATCGGCAATCAAAGCTCAGGGTCTCTCATTCTAGGGCAAGGGATTGGCGGGGTCTGTAAGCCAATTTCCGGGACGATTTACCCAGGTTCCTCCAACCATCCTGTGCGCGGTTATTATTGCCCTAGCACTGGCCGCATCGCGTTTGCTCGTAAGAACTCCCAAGGGGTGGTCATTCAGACGTGGGTGGGCAATGTCTCTGATGTGGTAATCGGTCTCCCTAATCGTATGGGTGGGACCTTCCATGCGCTCGACACTCCCGCCGGCGCCGGCGTGCTGGGCGAATATCACTTCCAAGGACAGAAATAACAAAAAGTTTTCCAGCTTGAGGCGTTGTTGCTGGCTTTCCCAAACACGCGCTCAGCAATGCCGATAGGCAGTCTCATAACGGGTCTCTCCCGGAGACACATTGGCCACGAAGCAAGGACCTTAGTCCTCGGATCAACAATTTTATAAGAGGAGATTGACAATGAACACTTTATTCGGACAAGGATTTCGTTTCTGGACAAACAACACTTTGAGCATGATGAAAAAGGCGGTTTTGTCGAGCGCTCTGTGCCTGGGGATTGCCGCGTTGGGAGCTGGGTCGGCATTCGCACAACCTGCTACCGGCGGCAATGACACTAACATCAATATAGCAGTGCCGGCCTGCACTACCTTGAATGCGCAAGTCGTTCCCGTTCCTGCTGGCGCTGTACGGTACTGCACCGCAACTGGAAGCGCGGACACCGTGAACCCTGGCAACGTGGGACTGAGCACCTACGTCTTCAACCTCACGCTTGATAATGTTGCCTGCGCACCGCTTGACGGCGGGAAAGAGCGTACGCTCCAGTTTTCGAACCTTGTAGCGAGCACGTCGCTTCCGGATGTACGAATTAAAGAAGTTTCTAGTACGGGTTTTTTCGTAATTCCCGCGGGCGTTCATGTCCTCCGGTGGACCGCGAGACCAGTAGGCTCACCTGCGACGACCGTGATTGACCGATCGTTGAGCGTCGTCTGCACGGATTATCGGCTTCCCCCTGTCCTGACTCCAACGAACTAGCCTGCACGGTGATGGACTGGTATTGTCGCGGCGAGTCTCAGACTGTCTGTTCGGGTCCGTCAGGAGTGTTGACGAACATCACCAGTGATGACACAACAACAGAGGCGCAAGAAACTGCGCCTCTTCGCGCATAGCTTGACTACATGTGGATACCAACCACAATCAGGAGGAACTCGCCATGACTCTTTCATGCAAATTCACTTCCTTCCTTTTGGGGCTCTTAGCAGCTGGAATAGTCGTGGTCGGTCACTCTGGGGTTGGGCGCGCTCAGGATCAGGATCAGGATGCGGATGGGATTCCTGATACGGTAGAGGCTTCCCTTGGCGGCAATCCTCAGCATAAAGATATTTTTGTCGAGTGCGACTACATGCAAGTTGATCTCAACGGCGACGGCGATAGCTCCGATCCAGGGGAACACAGTCATCGATTGAGCGATAGTGTTGTACAGAAATTGATCCAGATCTTTGCTGAGGCGCCGAACTCAAATCTTGGCGGAGTTTGTCGAGGTGGGCCACGGAACAACCAAGCGTGCCGGACGCCGAGTGAATGTGTGGATGCTCCCTGCTTGTTTACCGGCATTACGTTACATCTGGAGCAAAATCAGGCGCTCCCAGAACAGCGGTTTCTTGATTTTACCAATCGTAAAGGCGGGCGAAATTTTTTCGACATCAAAAACGCAACCTTTAATTTTGCGAGCCGCGCCCCCTATTATCACTACTGCATCCTCGCGCATGACGCGAGCGAAGAGATGGGCAGCGCGTCTGGACAGGCAGAAATCTTTGGCAATGATTTTATGGTCACCTTGGGTTCCTGGCCCAATGAAACCGGCTTGCCCGTTGGGACGTTCAACGATCAGGTTGGCACGTTTCTCCATGAGCTCGGCCACAATCTTGGGCTGGAGCACGGAGGCGGGAGCCCTCTGCCTGATGTCCAGCGCGCCAAAAATCATAAACCCAATTATCTCAGCGTGATGAATTATTCATTTCAAGTTACAGGAATCAAACGCAATGGGGTGGCGCGGTTCGATTTTTCTCGTTTGGCGCTACCTAATCTTGTTGAAGGCAACCTGAACGAAGCCGTGGGCATTCAGGATGGCTCTGATATGACGCGGTTCTTCTGCCCGAACGGACAGATGCGCTCGGGCGTCGGCTCCGGGGCCATCGATTGGAATTGTGTCAATCCCAACAATTCACCGGCTGTGATAGCGAACATTAACGCCGACCGGACGTTCTCGGCAGACCAAGCGATTGACACGTTGACGGGCTATGATGACTGGGACAATCTCCGACTAAATTTTACGACCTCATCAGTCTATGACGCCGGCGCCGGCAGTGGATACGGTCAACATCAGCGCTACTTGGGCCTCTACAAGCCGGTCGGGATCACTGCGGGCCGCGGCATAGATCGGGAGCCGGAAGTCACCCGCCCGGAAGGACATTGTCTTGAACTCTTTTCCATCAGCAAGGAAGGAAGCGCGAATTTGCCGATCTTCACTCTGATGCTTCGTCCTCAGCCGGACGTCTCCCCCCATAATGGCATTGGCGACGTGTGTGACTAATAGTGACAGGGAGGCGCAACAGGGGGCGCTACTTGTTCGAGGTGTGGTTATGAAAGGTCCCAGGAAAAAGTGCATACTATTCTTCTTCTTTGCCGCTGCTATGAACCTCTTCTCTACTACGCTGCCAAGGAAAACTGAAGCTGGGGATGTGGGCGTGGGAAGACGCACGGGAGGGATAGCAGAAATCGATCTGGTGTCCGCAGTGAACGGGTCCACAGTCGTCCGTTCCTTACCCACACAAGAAGGCGCGCCGCAAGGTTTCGGAGACCTATCCGATCTCATTCGCATTCTTGACGTTACGACTGGAGCGGTGTTGGGGAGCCGCGCCTCAGATGCTGACGGGCAGTATGCAGTCCTACTAGAGCAGCCGCTCGTTACAGGGCAACGCATCCAAGCCTTTAATGTCGATAGAAATTTTTATTCTTCCACTGTCACTGTGAGTGTATCGTCGGCGCCTGCCATTGACGAGCCTGCGCCGAAAGGGGCGCTCTTCGTCAGAGGACGCGGAACGCCGGGAAGCACCATCCAGATTCGCAACGTCGTGACCGGCGCCGTGTTGGGAGTAGGAATAGTGGCGGCGCAGCCCGGCCCTACGAACGGCACCTTTTTGGCGCCTTTGAACTCTCCGCTCACTCTTTTTCACAATATTCAAGCTCGTGATGTGACGAGAGGATTAACGGGGAAAAATGTGCCGATCCTTGAATTGCTCACCGATTTTTCCGTTTTGAAGCAGTCGTGTCCTACCAGTCAGGTTGTGATCAATGGATTTGTCAGAAAGACGTTTAAGTGCGGCCTTCCCCGCCCTCGAGGGGTAATGCTTGATGACGCCGGAAATCCTTTGATCGTTGCCGGCACGGCCCCGCTCGATCCTGGCTATGCTCTCTTGCCGGCCGGAATCTTCCGACTATCACCGAAGAGCGGCGGGCTGTCTCTCTTCTCTCCAGTGAATGGTGTAGCATTGAAACCGGATCTCGTAGGAACGTTCGGTGGGGATATATTCGTCGCCCGTCCGCGCGTCTTTAATGTCCGCAGACGAGTCCTTGTCCAACCGGGTGATGGCGAGCTTTTTCGCGTAAATCAGCAGTCGGCTGCAATCCAAGTCTTTACCCGGGCGCTTGATTTTGCGCCGACAGGTCTCGCCTTTGGCCTGCCTGGGAGCGCATTTCCTGGTGATCTTGTGGTCTCAGATTTTCTCGGCGTCGGGTTGCGGCGCATAACGCCGACTGGCGTTGTGTCTACAATCACAAATCTGTCTGGTCTGCAGGGGTTAGCGTTCGGCTTCGGAGCCGCCTCGCCCTTTGGCGCTGATTTGTACGCCGCGCAGCCAGGCAGCGGCAAGATTTTGCGGATCTCGGCGACGAGCGCTCCCACACTCTTTGCCAGCGGTATGACCAGCCCGGTGGATGTGGCCTTTGGGGCCGGCGGAGCTTTTGGGATGGATCTTTACGTTGCTGACGCTGGGAGTGGACAGATTTTGCAAATAGATAGCACAGGCAAGTCTACGATCTTTGCTACTGGACTTGAGGCTCCATTTGGTCTCGCGTTTTCTGCTATGCCGCCGACTCTTTTTGTGACTGACTACTTGAGCGGAAATATTACGCAGTTCACTCCGGCTCCCGTTTCTTGAGTCGCGAAGTAGACTGCCAGCAAGAGATCAGCAAAAAACAAACGCCTCCCAGACAGACAAGGACAAACCAGTCTCCCCAGCGTGAGTAAAAGGTTTGCTCTTGGCGGAGCCTTATGCGCTCGTACATAATTGTCGTCGTAGACAATTCGCTATGGGCTACAAGCTCACCGGTAGGCGCGATGACAGCGCTTACGCCGGAATTGGCCGCGCGCACCAACCAGCGCCGACTTTCCACCGCACGTAGGACTGCTGCTTGTAGATGACTCCAAGGTCCGCTGGTGTGGCCGAGCCAGATGTCATTCGTCAGATTGACGAGGAACTCTGCTCCGTCAGAGAGTGCGGGTCGAAAGAAACCGGGCCACAGCGATTCGTAGCAAATCGAAACGGCGAACCGTGCGCCGGGAAGCAATAAGGCATGAGGAGTGTTTCCCGCGACGAAGCCCGCCGAGGGCCACCATTGATCAAAGGACTGCAAGGGCCAAGGCAGCGATTCGGCGAACGGGAGCACCCGTGTCTTGTCATAGGAACCAAATATCTCGCCCGCAGGAGAGATAAGGAACGCGCTGTTCCGCGTTTTTCCGTTCGGCGCCCGATCGAGCGCCCCGACCAGCGCGGGCCTCCGCCCCCGCTCCGCCAGGGGCTCCGTGCGACGGAGTGTTGGGTCGTCGCCGTGGGCCAGAGGCAGAAGCCGTCGTGATGCTTGGCGGTGAGGATCAGGGTGCGGAAACCGGCGGCGCGGGCCGAGCCGGCCCACTGTCCGGCGTCGAGCGCGGCCGGCGAGAAGATCGCCGGGTCTTCGGCTCCATCGCCCCACTCACGGT
>CAZUFQ010000025.1:819-7882 GCA_964618735.1 uncultured Enterobacteriaceae bacterium | reverse complement strand
ACCAGCCGGGTCTCCCGCCTGGTGGTCCTTCGCAGCGGCGTCTGCACCCGCTCCGCCAGGGTGAATAGTGCGTCACGAATAGTATCATCCTCTTGTAGAATCGTTCGCACCGCCACCTCCGGCCAGATAATCAGCGCCGGGTTTTGTGCAGTCACAGAGAGTGACAGTTGTGTATAGGCTTGCAGCCCTTGTTGCAACGTCTCTGTAGTGGTCTCTCGCGCTGCAGGCGCATTTCCTTGTACGACTGCGATGAGCAGTGTGGGGGAGGGTGGTTCTGCTTCTATCTGCATCAATCTGTGGCGCCCATAGACCTCAAGCATGAGCAGGAGCCCAAGAGCAGCTGCTATAGACGGCAACCATGCCGCTCCCCGACGGCGTTGCTCATAGGAGCGGAAGATAAAGCTATTCACGAGCACGATCAAGAAACTCAGCCCTGCGCTGCCGGTCACTTCGGCGAGTTGCATGGCCGCGAGATGCGGCTGGAGCATATTGCCAAACTGCCAGGGAAATAACATTGGATAGTAGTGCTCGAGCACAACCCACAGCGAAGCTGGGAGCAACAACCGCAGGCTGATGGTTGGTTGCGGAGACAGGAATGCGGCGAACAAGGCGAAGAGGCCGCCCTGCCAGACAAGGAAAGTCAGAAAAAGCAGGAAGGCGAGGGGCGTCGAAAAAGCGAAAAATTGGGCGGCGCTTCCCCATGCCCAGTGCGCTGCGCCGCCAAAGAATGTCAGTCCGGTCATCCACCCAAGCTGTAATCGTTTGTAGACAGTCTGTCCTTCCAGCGCCGCAAAAAGAGGAAGGAACGCCAGCCAAATGAGCAAGAACAGCACAGGAAAAACGGCGCTCACCGCCATCAGCATGCCGCTCAGGGATGCAAGGAGGAAGGCGTGATATGGGGCCATGAATGCTGGGCTGTGTGTAGGTTTCACCTGTTAATTTTCTCCGCTTTGCACAATAGCTTGTATAGAATGGCGGAACATCGTAGGGTGCTGCCAAATCGCGATAAGGAACCGGAACGTGCAACGTCTGCGTCCACTTGATCTCGCCTTGCTGGTCATCTTTGTTCCTCTGTGGGTGTTGTGCTTTGCCTTGTATCTCCACAACGCCTTTCACGGTCGGCTCGCGCGAATTCCGTTGCTCGTGGCTGCCCCCGCCAGTGCGGAGGGGTATCCGACCCTGCGCGCCTTTTGGCCTGGGACTGGGGCCGAACAGTTGGGGCTCGCAGTCGGCGATCAATTGTTACAGATTGGCGAGGCCGACCTGCGCGGGGTTGGGCCGTTCGGGTTTACCGCACGAGTGTACGAGCAAGTTGGTCCAACCCTGCGGGCTCCCATGGTGTTCTCACACGAAGGCGTGCTCGACACGCGTCTACTAGTGCTCCATCGGTTTGCTTTTCCCTGGCGAACGCTCCCGCTCTCGCTAGGTTTTGCGGTAGCGGCGATCGTAATTCTGTGCCGTCGCCCGGGTGTACGCATTGCGCGGGCGGCTTTCCTGGCGGGTATGACGTACAGTTTTCACTGGACATTCTTCGCCGGCGGACCTCGCTGGCAGACGTACGCTTGGATACTCACCGTTGGTCTTTCCGCTCTCGCCGTGTTTCCACTTTTGCTCCGATTCGCCCTGCTGTTGCCAGAAGAACTAGCGCCGCCAGGGACACGCTTGCCGCGTTGGCCGTGGGTGTTCGCCGTGTTCGGACCCAGTTTGATGAGTCGGGTGTTTGGCGCTCCTTTTTCTCCGGTCTGGGGGTTGCGCGCGGAATTGGTCATAACGATTGCGTTTATTCTTACCCTCCTCGGGCTGTTGACGCGCAACTTCCGCCGCTCCGGTCCCCTGGGACGTCGGCAATTGAAATGGGCGGCCTACGGAATTTATGTGGGCACGGTTCCGACTTTGATTGCTGACGCTATCATTGGAATTGACCCGTCGCTGTGGTGGCTGCATGAGAGTTCTACCGTCTTTACCGCCTTGATTCCACTTTGTCTTCTCATCGCCATTGTGCGGTTTAATCTTTTTGACATTGATCGTCTCATCAGCTCGACAGCGGCGTACTCGATTCTCTTGATTCTTAGCGGGGCCGGTATAGCGCTCGCTGTCCCGGCTCTGTCGGTCCTTCTAGGCGTCACCGTTGGCTTGAGGCACCCGCTATGGTGGATTTCCTTTTCACTCTTTTTGGCCGCGATTGTGGCGCCCGGGCAACGGTATCTGCGCCCGCAAATTGAACGGATCTTCTTCGCGCAGCGCTACGCGCTGGAGCAAGGCGTGCGACAATTGCAGCGCGCTCAGACAGCGCAGCTTCCGATATCCACGCTTCTCGCCAGGGTGGGCGAGCAGCTGTTTACATTGTTACGGGCGGAGAACTGTGTGGTGTACGGGAGAACAGAGACCGAGTACGCCCCGATCTTCGTCCGCGGCAGCGGCGAGCCGTTACCCTTTGTCATGGCTAGCCCTGTCGTAGAAGTTCTGCTAGCGCGGACGCGGGAAATCGACGTGGAGCGATGGCAGCGAACCATGCGAACGTCGCTCAGTCAAAAGGAACGCACCGTCGTGGACAATCTTCGTGTAGCCGCAGTGGTGGCGATCCGTGACGCTGAGGCTCCGCTCGTCCTGATTTGCCTGGGGCTCAAACGTTCTGGCGACGTGTACACGCCGACGGATTTTCAGTTATTGACGGAACTTGGCCAAAGCCTCTCTCAAGAATTGGAACGTTATACGGTGAGTGAAACAACCCAACAGTTTGTGACTATGCACGATGAGCTGGACCGCGCCTAATTGTAAGGCTGTTCAGAGAAAGTCCATCGAAGGAGAGATGCTCTCATGCTGCGGGCTGATATTGGGATATACAGCGAGAGAGTTGCAACGAGATATACCGTGGGCTGATATCTGGATATACAGATAAATTGGCGGCCTTCGTCTATCACGAAAGACTTGACAACCGATGGGGGACTGGTGGATACTGCTCGGGAATTTACTGTTTTCGTTCTGCATCGCGGGGCGCGATATACCGCGAGGTGGGGCGCGGTAAACTCACAAGTTAGCCGTCGATATGTAGAGGCATCCACAGGGGTTAAGTGAATGTTTAAATTTGTCAAAGCCGTATTCAAGCCAGACTATCTTCTGGAACATTTTGTCTGGTGGGATAACATCACTAACCTTCAACTCAAAGAATTTGCCGAGCGGCTGGACTCGGCAACAAAAGAGCAAGAGCTTCAGGCTTTTCTCGAAAAGCACCCAAATTTATTAATCCAGCATCTGGGTGGAGGTCATGGTCGTTGGGTTATTCCCAAGAAGCGTCTTGGCTCAGAACACGTCACGGATTTTATCATCGGAGAGCGCCATTCGTATGGCTTCGAATGGCAAGCGGTAGAACTGGAAAGCCCTCGGGCTAAGCTCTTTACGAAAAATGGGGATATATCGAGAACACTCAATCACGCGATCCGGCAAATTACTGACTGGCGAACATGGTTGAAGCGTAACCAAGATTATGCTTCCCGAACCAGAGAGTCAAATGGGCTCGGATTGATAGATATCGACGGTACTGTGAAGGGACTCATTCTCTTGGGAAGAGAGCGTGAGATTAATCCTCACACTAACGAGAGACGGAGACAACTTGTTGCGGACCTGAGCATCGAAATCCACACTTACGACTGGATCTTGAGAGGGGTGTGTGGTCGTGCTGAAGCACATGCTAAATCCCGCGGCGTTCTGTCCAACGGCTAACCAACCCGTTCCACCGCATCGCTACCCGGTTGCGGTTCTGCTCAACCTGAAAGGCCGCGTTTGGGCAGCTCGCGGTGCGCGTCAGCGTTGGGCGTTAGTAACACGGCATGACGAACATCATGTCGTCGCCAAAGCAGTGCGCTCCGGCAAGGCATCAATGGAGTACCCCATCGATCGCTTTCGGGTCATAGGGTAGGGCCAGGGGGTGATATGACAGGAATCAAGCTACAGAAGCGCGAAAACGATTTCTTTGTGAGTTACGGACACAGCGATCTCGGGCGCGTGACTCCATTGGTCGATCTGCTCAAACGCACGTGCAGCCTTCGTGTCTGGTTCGACGGAGTTGAAGGCAACGCCGCGATGCGGTCTTCGGAATTGCTCGCCGGAGCGATCGGTAATGCGCGCGCCGTGCTGTTCTGTTTATCCGAAGCTTGGAAGCGGTCGACTTGGTGCAAGAACGAGTACGAAGTGTCGCTGTCCGAGCAGCGCATGTACGCAGACTTCGAGATTGTCTGCCTGCGGCTCGACGACGTCGATCCCCCGGCCTGGTTCAACATCGCTGAGATTATCGACCTGCGCGAAACCAATCCACTGGCGATCGCGCGCCTGCTACGCTCGCTGGCCTCTGACGTACCACATCGCTTCGACAATGCCGAGGATGCCTATCTAGCAGCACCTTGGAGCCGCCCTTCACCGCTCGTGCGTGAGACCTTCGAAGAGCTGCGCCGGACGGGTTGGCGCTTGGTAGGCGACACTCCAAACCTAAAGAACATCGGGGAAAAGCGTATCGAGTCGATTCAGCGCACGACCCGGGGCGTGGTGGCGGTAATGCCCCATGACCCTGCGCAACCTGACAGCGCCACGTCGCCCTATATTCTCCAGGAGGCCCGAATCGCAGTAGACATTGGCAAACCGCTGTTGCTACTGGCCGAGCCTGGCGTTACGCTTCCCCGGGACTTAGTGTGCGCCGCGTTCCGCGCTACGTCGTTCACGTTGACGCCAGGCCCGGAAGGTGGCGCCACGCTGGCCACGGTGCTGGATGACTTCGACAATGCGCTACAGCATGTACCCCACACCGATACCGGGGCCTTCATCTTCTTTGCAGCATCGCTGAGGGGCGATCCGTCCGAGGCCGACGACATAGCTACAGTGATCGAACGGGCGAGCAACATGCGGTGTGTACGCGGCGAGCGCCTATCGGGCAACAACGTGCAAACCGCAATCATCGATCTGATCCGGCGCGCGGCGGTGGTGATCGCCGACGTTTCCGATGACCACCGCAACACGCTCATCGAGGCCGGCGTCGCAATGGGCAGCGGCACGCCGCTGAAGCTTATGTGCCGAGAACCGCCCCCCGGCGCGCCATTGAAGAAGCGCTTCATGTTCGAGGGTCAAGAGCTTTATTGGTATCGCACGCCCGAGCAGCGGCTTGGCCTATGCTACTACTTCGCCCGGCAGTTCCGCCGGCAAGTCTATGTGGTGAGGTGAGGCGCCTATGGCTAGCAATGAGCTGGTAGCGCTGGTCGACCTAGGTGACACGCTCGCTGACTGCACGCCGGCGCTGCGCGCGGCCTTGGCGCGCTTGCGCCAACCCGGCGAGCGCGAAGGCGATGAGGCCCTCATCCCCCTGCCGCCGTACCTGGAGTCGCGCCGCCGGGCTGTGATGTCGGCGCCTGGTTTCTGGCGCGAGTTGCCACCCCGCGAAGAGGGCTTCGAACTGCTCAGCCTACTGCGCGACGCAGGCTTTCGTGTGCACGTCCTCACCAAGGGTCCATACGATGCGCCCCAGGTCTGGGCCGACAAGGTGGCTTGGTGTCGTGCCCGTCTGCCGGATGTGCCTGTCATTGTCACCGACGACAAGGCGCGCGTTCACGGCCATCTGCTCGTCGACGACTGGCTTCCCTATGTTGAACGCTGGCAACGTCAATGGCCGGCCGGGTTCGTAATCATACCGTCCCAACCCTGGAATGTTCGGGTGCCCCTGGGTCCACGTTGCGTTCGCGACGATCGGAACAACCGCGACACTGTAATCAGGTTATTGCGAGATACTTCATGGTCGCAGGGCAGATAGCAGGGCCCAACCTTGCGCTCAACACGGACGCCCTACATGCCGCTTCGCGGCATGTAGGGCGCCGGTTAGTTTCACGTTAGAACGCATCGGAGATGTCCCAATGAGAAACGATCATCCGCCCGCCCTCTATCATTTGCCCGTGAGGGAATGCTTCCCTGATGTGTGGTTCGCGTCCAGCGCGATCTCGATGGCGATCCCCTTAAAGGGGAAGATCACGTTCAGTCGCAACATGGTCGCTGTGCGCGGTTCTGAAGGCTGGGTATTGCTCAACCCCGTACGGCTGAGCGAAAGCGCAGAGGCGGAACTGCTGGCAAAGGCTTCGTTTAAGCACGCCGTTCGGCTCGGCACCTACCATGGCCGCGACGATCGCTACTACGTCGACAAGTTCGGCGTCGAGTTCTGGGGTGTGCCCGGAGTGCAGATGTACCCCGAGCCGAGGTTCAATCAGGAGATCACTGAGGAGGGGCCGTTCCCGATCCCCGGCGCGCAGGTTGTGATTTTCAAGGACGCCACGCATGCCGAATGCGTCGTCTGCCTGCCACAGCACCGTTTACTCGTGACCTGCGACAGCGTGCAGCACTACGAACATGACAGTTTGATCTCCGCGCTCGGAAAGATCGTCATGTCCTCGATGGGGTTCTTCACGCCCTGCGTCATCGGACCCCCCCTGGCTGAAAGAGGTCACGCCGCCGGGCGGCAGCCTGCGCGCCGACTTCGAGCGCGTGCTCAAGCTCGAATTCGACAATTTGATCTCCGGTCACGGTACACCCAAGATTGGCGGCGCCAAGGAAGCACTTGCGCAAAACGTCGCGCGGCTACCCCGATAGCACGGCCGTATATTTGCACGCCGCGTTCTAACCACGCGTTCCAGCCGCTGCCGCCGCTTCGCGGCGGTTCCTTCGCTACGCTCGGCGCGGCTGAACGCGGGCGTTGATATGACTTCCGCTGTCAAGAGGGGCAGCGTCGTTGGTTTTCAAGGTCATTAGTTTTTAGGGTCGTTCATTCTCCTCTCCGCCCAGCAGAAGAGTCGGAGCCAGTAATTTCGACGGTGGATCACGCTGAAATTCTTGCGGATCCACTTGCTGATCGCCGAGCTCCCCCTCGCCAGCGCATCGTCGACCATCTCCCCCGGCAAGAGCTGGATGGGCCTCGCCTCCGCCGCCTGCTCCCGCCTCCGCTTGAGCAGCTCCTTGGCGCGCAGATTCTTGTCCTTGGGCAGCGGCTCGTCCGCGTCCTCCTGCTTACCCTCGGCGGCCGCCTGCTTACGCTTCT
>CAZUFQ010000025.1:0-809 GCA_964618735.1 uncultured Enterobacteriaceae bacterium | reverse complement strand
CGGCCTCGGCTCTAGGCGCGAGGATTTATGACAGCCTCATAACGCGCAGCGAGGATTGCGCCACACCGGGGCTGCGACTCTTCTGCTGCTCAGAGCTTGTTATCCAATTGTTCTCGTCAACGCCTGCGCCTTACTGCGGAGGGGCTTAGTGGGCCACGGCGACCTCGCGGGCGATGGCCTAGACAAAGGCGGCCATTTCCCGGGCGATGGCTACGACGACTTGGTTGACCTGCTTGTTCCGGGCGACTAAGCGCCGGTAGCGCTTGCAGAGTCTGACCTGGGCCTTCCAACTGATGTCCTGGATCGTCTGGGACACTTTTTCCAGCCGCAGTTGCAGGTGGCGGCTGACCTTGGCAGGGTAGCGATAGGCCCACGCCCCTTCGACGAGGACCCGCCGGGCATGGGCGCTGCCCGTTTTGGTGATACTCCCCTGCCGCCGCCGTTCCCCGCTGGAGTGTTCACTGGGCACCAGCCCCAGATAGCTCATCAGTTGGCGGGGCGTCTCCAAGCGCGTGAGCTCTCCCAGTTCGGCAATCAGGGTAACGGCCGTGGTGAGCTGGATCCCGCGCAGCGCTTGGATCGCTTCCACCACTGGCGCCCAGCGCCAGGTCTGGACTAGTGTCTGGAGTTCCGCTTCCAAGCGTTGCAGCTGGTCGGTCTGCTCGGAGACCGACCGGACCTACGCCTGAAAGACGAGCTGTTGGGCGGGGGTGGGACAGACCACCTCGGCCAACCACCGCAGATGCGCCGCCGTCCAATTCGCCCGCCCCTCATACCGAATATCCTGCCGCAGCAAAAACGCTTTGAGT
>CAZUFQ010000024.1:0-17050 GCA_964618735.1 uncultured Enterobacteriaceae bacterium | reverse complement strand
GGTAGAGTATTAAGCCGGATCCTAGTCCACGCGAGTTATTTCAAAAGATGTATACTTTGCTGAAGTCGCTCGACGACAGGTTTTTTTCGGCTAATCCCCCTACGGCTACCGATCCTGATGTGGTGAAGCTTGAGTCGCTACGGGGACAACTCATGAATAAAGGAATGAGTGAAGGACTCTCTACAGCTTCAGCTATCCGAGCCTACTTAATGACTCAGACAGATGAGAATAACCAGAATCTGTGGTCAAAAGCTGTACAGCTATGGCAGAAGATGCAGGCTATGCGAGAAGAGATGCACAATTTCTTCGGCGAACCTCCTCAGGAAGCCTAGTTTCATCGTGGCGACGTTTCCTCCCAAGCGTCGCCCGTGTCCCCTCCAGGAGAGCGTTGTGCCTGTTCTCCTGGAGGTATTTTTGTGCAAAAACCTCGTGCGAAAAAGGTGTCATATCGTGAGATCTTCCTTTAAAATTCAAGGGCGAAACGCTGATTTCCTTCCTACAGAAACCGAAACCGGAATGGCGCCCACCGTGAGTCCGGAGTTGGGACCACCCGCTTTGAACGGGACTGGGGCCTCTACGTCCCTCGTCCCTCTCTTGTCTCTTCTCCAAATCCAACCTGAGCAGTTTAGCCCCGACCCGAGGAGCGCGCTGCAACGGACAGGAGAGTATCGTCTTCTCGTCGCTGTTTTACAGGATGCTTTGACGACATGGTTCCGTTATCGCCACTCGCATCGTTTGCGGGAGCGTCGTTTATTCCGAGAAATCTCGGAATGGTTTGCGGACAAGCATAGTCATTGGCCTTTCGCCTTTGAGTGCGTTTGCGGTCATTTGGGTTTAGATCCCGACTATATCCGGCGTGGGCTTGTACAGTGGCGGCCTCCCTCGCCTGGACAACGCTTCCCTCAATTTCAGGTAGCTCCCGTTATTCGGAATCGAGAGCGAGTCGTGTATAAGGAGTCATAAGAGCAATTACCGATGAACGAGGAGAAAGGGTAATGAAGAGACAGTGCTGGAGGCGTTTTGCTTTTGTCGTACTCTGGACGATGTTGGCCGCAACAAGGGTATGGGCGCAAGGACGAACGCTGCCGCCCGATGGCTGGCAAGGACCGAGACCCGCGCCCCAGCAGCCCCCACTAGCGCCGGCGCCGCAGAATCCCTATCCATCAGGGAAACAGGTGCTAGAGATTCCTCCGCAAGAACAGCAGCCAAGTCTCCCGCCGGCGCGACAGCAGGTGGAAATTCCTCCTGCCGTGCAACCTAATGCTCCTCGGCCGACACAGCTTCTTACGGTGACTGTTACTGACTCTCAAGGCCGTTACGTGCCTGGGCTGCGACCTGAAGATTTTCTCGTCTACGAAGAAGATCTCCCACAAAAAATCACCTATTTCACCACCGGTCAGCAAGAGCCGATTAGTCTGGGGTTTCTAATTAATAAGAGCGGCACAATGACGATCGAAATATGCCGGCGGCGCGATGCGCGCAGCCGCTTGATAGCAATCAGTGACCCGAGCGATGAATTCTTTCTGCAAGCTTTCAATTAGCATCCGCTGATCTTGCAGGATTTCACTGACGACCGTTTGCTGCTTGAGCAAGGAACTTCCTTGCTTGAGCCGTATGGAGAAACTGCGCTGTATGATGCTCTGTTGGATGGATTACACCGGGTAAGACAGGGACATCGACAGAAGCGCGCGCTGCTTTTGCTGACGGATGGGATCGACACCAGCAGTCGGGCTTCTCTCAGCGAAACTCTTGAAGCGATTAAACACGGAGGAGTGACTGTTTACACGATTGGCATTGGGAACCCCTCTGGTGGGCGCATGCAAGGGTGGGGACTCCCGTTTCCGGGCGGCGGCTATGGCGGCTATCGACGTGGACGAGGAATGCCTGGGATTGGCTTTCCTGGGGGTCTGGGAGGCGGCTGGGGTATGCCCATGTCTCCAGGCCTTGGTGGTCGCGGTATAGGCGGCGGTCCGGATGAAGGCGTGGACGTACATGTCTTACAAACAGTGAGTGAGGAGACCGGCGGGCGAAATTTTTTACTGAATACTACTGAGGTGGTCGGTAACGAAGCCGTGCTTGATGAAGCTGTGCAATCGATTTCTGATGAACTGCGGCAGCAATATACGGTAGGTTACAGTTCTCCGCTGAAAGGGAATGTCTATCGTAACGTCCATGTCGAAGTGCGCCGTCCCGGTTTATTAGCTCGTACGCAAAAAGGGCTAGGGTAAGAGATCCAAGGGCAAAATCCCCCGCCAGTCACTACGTATCTGGCGGCCCCCTTTGCCAAAGGGGGCGACGAAGGCGCAGCCGAGTGGGGGATTTGTGCGACACGGCTGGGCAATAGAGTCAAAGTTATTCGGCTAGGCCCTTACTGTCGCAACGTCTCCGTCTTGTCCAAATTGACGTCTTTATCCAGGGGGCCTTCTCCGGTGAGTTCGGCGCGTTCCTGCACCGTGGGCTTTCCTTGCCCGGTCGGATTAATAACAAGGATATCATAGACTCCGGGACTGAGCATAAAGCGATGTTCACGGCCTGGTTCGCTTCGAGCGATTTCTTTGTTGGCGCTTGCTTGGGCTATGATGACGGTCGTAGAGGCGCTGGCGTCGCGGCCGTCTAACAGCGGGTGCACGCGCAATTCTTCCTGGACTTGTTCATGGAAATCGATTTGTGACAAAGCGTTGTCTTTTAGCGTTACGTTGCGCATTCGTTGCGATTGCGGAGGAACCGCAATATTAATGTCCACAACTCCAGGGATCGCCAGGATCGTTTCTCCGCTCAGAGTGGCGCCAAGCTTTTCGCCTGAGACGCTATCGTAGAATTCAACCCCGACGCCGAGTTCTTGCCCTCGTTTATCCAGCACATTCACGCGCACGCCGGTGATGTTGCTGATGAGCACGGTGCTGGTGCGTCCGGCTTTGACCAGCACATTCTCTCGAGCAATTGCGCCGTTGATCACTTTCAGCGTGAGTCGATACGTTCCAGGTGGAAGTTGGATTGGCTCGCCGACGTGGCCAGTGGTGAACGGAACAGTCGTCCCTTCAGAGAAGACCTCGACAACGGCATCGCTTTGTTGGGCGAGTTCTTGGCGTACGGAGACGACAAGCAAGCCTTTTCCCTGCTCTTGCGCAGCAAGCATTCCTGACCAGAGTCCAAGCAAGACAAGAGCAAGGAGTGATCGGTTGAGTCTGGAGCGCAGGCAATGCATCGTATGATCTTTTGCTAAATTGAAAGGCTACACAACTATACTGCTCATTTCTCGAAATGTTAACATTCTTAGAAGAAGGGGAAGGCGAAGGCGTTTCAATGTGAGCCTGAAGCGTGGATTTGCTGCGCCTTTCAGAGAGTGAGGATAGACTCCGGTGAAAGCCGCAGTATATTGGTTTCAGCATGTTCCACCAGCGGAGCATCTGTTGATAGCCCAGCGCCATCGTCGTCATCATCGTCATCATCCTCATCATCGTCACCGTCATCGTCAGTAGCTCCATGAGTGTCGGTTCCTTCTTCGGTTGGGGCGTCAGTCTGTTCCGATTCGATGAGCTCAGCACTTTGCTTGCTATTTATTCTTAAAGAAAATGGTGGATTT
This sequence comes from uncultured Enterobacteriaceae bacterium, assembly GCA_964618735.1. GTDB lineage: Bacteria > Desulfobacterota > Binatia > Bin18 > Bin18 > SYOC01. The sequence goes on along the minus strand of CAZUFQ010000024.1, from coordinate 13,467 downwards.
TCGGTTGCGGCGACGAGTCCTTGTGTCGTGACCGATGTTTCAGCGTGGGAATTCACTTGCGTTTGAGTGTTGAACGCGCCTCGTGCAAGAGATCCCGGGACCCAATGAGATAAAAGGATGGGAGCAACGCTCAAGAGGGCAGAGAAAAGCAGACATTTCCAACGGAACAGGAGGCGCCGTGAGCGAATGGGGTGAGTTTTGTACGCAACATTCTCGCGAAAGCCCGGGTTGATCTCTCCTAAAGAGTCGAGTCTCTCACGATCGTTTATTTCACTTGTTCGTGTCATACGATCCCCCACTTTTCGGGAATTGCGGAGTCTTCGGAGGCGTCTCTATTCGTAAAGTTGACGAGAGACGCCCTGATTTGGTTGAAAAGGAATTAGGAAGGCGAAAGGGAAAGAAGTCGAGAGCAAGGAATCTGCAGTTCGCTCTCGTACGAGCTGTTCCGACGCCGCCAAGGCTTGATGGAGACGCTCGTACGACAGATTGTGCAGCCGGCTTCAGGAGGAAGACGGGTTAGAGGCTGTTGAAAGACCCTCCATCCGCCCCCTTCGACTGGGCTCAGGGCAGGCTTCGACAAGCTCAGGGTGAACGGAGGGGGAACTAAGAAATAGTGAGGATTATCCGTTCGTGCTGAGTCCTTCGACAGGCTCAGGACAGGCTCTGTCGAAGCACGTGGTTGCCTCTTGAAGCGGCTTCTTAAAAGCAATTCCCCGACGTTACTCCGGCGGTGATGGTCGCTTTCTTATTGATTTTGCATTTCTTCGTAGTAGCCGCTTGAATGTGTAGCTCGTTGTCTACCGACAGAACTACTTGTGAACTGATCTGCGCGCCGCCCCCGCTTGTCAGATTGGCGTTCCCGGCAACGGTGATGTCCGTGCCTTTTGCGACCGCCACGCTGCTCGAAGAAGCAGTGCTCGTCGTTTCCAAGATGAGTTGGCCGTTAACTTCAACTGAGGAGTCTTTCCCGATTTTGGCGCTACTAGGAGCGGAGAGTGTGAGGTCTGTTGTCTGTATTTGTGAGCCGTTTCCTAGGAATGCTTGGCTGCTCTTCGTTGTCCCCGTTGAAAGAAGGATGAGAGCGCCGTCAGCCGCCCCGGTGGCTCCGGTTCCAAACGACACCTTGCCTGGCGCTTCGAGATGGATCGAGCCCGCCGTCACTATTGCCCCAGCGTCAATCAGCGCCTGACTTTGTTTGAGCGTGCCTGTTGATTTAATGAGGAGATCTCCGCTGACCATTACTGAGGCGTCTTTGCCAATGATAGCGGTTTTTGCGGCTTGGATAGTCAGGTCATCAACCTCGGCAACCGAATGGTCGCCGAGCCCCGCATTATTATTTTCCGAGAGTACGCACGCTTTTTTCCCAGTCATTTGGTAGCCCTTCGTTGCTACGATTCCTCCGCGGGCGTCGATGTCAATGAAATCTCCTTGAAGTTTCACTTGATTGTCAAGCGTAATGATGCATGGGGACTGGAGGACCAGATGTGGGTCGGTCAGGCTTGCAGAAATATCCAAATTTTGGTACTTGCCTTTGTTATCCGTCCTGCCAAAATCTTGGGCGACATAATCATCAAGATCGCTCAACGACGTTACCGAAAATGTTCCCGAACATTTCGCGTTGTCGTAGTCGGTTTTGCTTTCACAAGAGGCTGGAAGCGCGGTCAAGGAAAATACGTAGAACGCGCCGGCAAAAGTGTACGTTGTGACCGTGCCGTCAGCTGCTGTTACATGAGTGCTGTGAAACGGGGCTCCTGCCACGATAAGATCGTCCTGCGAAGCTAGCGTTTCTGCGAATTTGTCTCCTGAAGTCTCATCTCGCGCTGAAAATTTCTGCATTTGCGTCCAGACGCCGGCACCCCCGGTTTGTGCAAAGAAGTAGACCGCACCGGAAGCCGTTCCTTTATCTCCAGCGCCGGGGGCTCCGATAAAGAGACGGTCTGTAGTCGCCGTCAGGGTCGAACCAAATTGATCGCCGTTTGCTCCGTCATCCGCAATCAAGCCCTTCACTGGAATCCTCCACTGCGTCGGTATCGCTGGGGGATCAGCGTTTGCTATAAACTGATACACTGCTCCGGAAATATTATTGCTAAGCCCGGTAGCGGAAGTGGCGCCCACGAAGACGGTGTTACCGATAAAGGAGACGGCGCTCCCGAATGCTTGTCCCGCCCCGCCATCCGCCGCGGTTAATTTCTGCCGTTCTTTCCAGTTCCCGTTATTGTCCTGCACGAAGAGGTACGCCGCGCCAGCTGCAGTTCCTTTGGTGTTGTTCGCACACGCCCCGATAAGAAGAATGCTGGTGTCGCGCGTGGCCACGCTGCAGCCAAATTTGTCGCTTGCCGCGCTATCGCTGGCGACCAATTTTTGCGTTTCTTGCCATTGGCCATTCTGATCGGGCGCGAACACATAGGCGCCGCCAACGAGATTAGAGGCGTTGCCTGGAGCCCCTATGACGGCGAAATTTTGCGTGAGGGTCAAACTAGCGCCGAAGAGACGTCCAGCCGCGCCATCACTAGAAGTGAGTTTTTGTTGTTGTTGCCATTGCCCATTTGCATCTCGAGTAAACACGTACACAGCCCCGGAGAGGCTGCCTTGGGTTTTACTTTCTCGCGCGCTGATGAACGCGGTGTCGCCAAAAAGTGCGACGCTGGAGCCGAAAAAATCCCCCGCGGCGGCGTCGCTTGCGACAAGTTTTTGCTTCTCCTGCCAGACTCCTGTGGCGGAATCTTGGACAAATACATACACCGCTCCCTGGGAGGTTCCAGCGAAACTGAAGTCTGGAGTCCCTGAAAGTATCGTGTCGCCGCTTATCGCTATGCTTGTGCCGAAACGATTCCCAGTCGTCTTATCACTCGCGAGCAATTCGGCGGTCTGAATAAACGAGGAGTCTGCCGCGTTGCTTTCCAAGGACAATGGAGGGAGAAACGCTGCAGTACAGAGGACGAGGCAAACCATCTGGAAGAAAATGTTCATCCACCCACCTTCACCTTTCGTGATCCATAGCAGTGCTGCTGAATAGGACGTATTTACTCTCACCCCACACTGTAAAGACGGAAGAACCCGCAGGTTGGTTGAAAAATAAGCCTTGGGCGCTTTCAACCAATCTGCAAGTTGCTCGTCACTATAGCGAAGAAGCAGGATAGAGTACACTCTGCCCACTGATGTGTTAGTATCCTTTGGCTGGTATTCCCCCCTTCTTTTGAACCAGCTATCTAGGTGGGTGAAAAAATGCCTTCGGGCGAGAGGTGGTATGCAGTTATGAAGCGAGCGTTGTTGTTCTTTTTTCAGGCTCTGTTGTTAGTAGCTTGGGCGGAACAGGGGCAGGCCGATATTATCCTTGCCGTGGAAAATCCGGTGCAAAATCCAACTCTCACAGGAATAACCGGCTTCTTTGGTTGGACCTTTTCTACTATCCCAAATGCGCATGTCACGGTGCAGGCCGCAATTGACGGCCAGACGATTATTAACGGGCTGAATGTGAGCGAGGTGCTCTGTTGCACCGTACGTGAGGACGTTGCCGGCTTATATCCAACTATGCCGCAGGCGCGTCTCAGCGGATATGCTCTTGTTTTAAATGTAAATTATTTGGGGGGGGGGGCGAACCTCGTCGTCATCACGGTTAAAGATGACGCTGGCAGTGCGCCTCAACAGGAGAGCCAACCTTTCTCTGTAGCAAAACCGGGCGGTTTCACCTCCTTGAGTCAGCTCGTCATAGATAAAAACGCGAATCTCGCGCTTTCAACCGATAAGAAGACAGTTCTTGTGACCAATGCTGTGGTTACAGATAACGACACGGGTTCGGCTCAGCAAGTCAATCTGCAGCTTGGCTGGCAGACAACCACTCAAAGTTTTGGCGTGATCTCCTCACAAAATGTGGGAAAGCCGACCGCTGGCGGCAGCGGTGAAGAAGGTAGTGGAGATAACGATGTTGAGGCAGATGATCCGACAAAACCTCCTATTACGGTGACGATCGAAAATCCTCCAGCGACATCAAATACTCGTGGAGGAATTGGCCCTGTTTCTGGCTGGACTTTTACGCGATCTCCCAACGCAACGATCAGCAATATACGTTACCGCCTCGACGACATTTTCCAGAGCGATCTGCCTTGCTGTGTCGAACGACCCGACGTGCAGGAGGAATTTTCCAATAGGCCGCAGGCGCTGGCCAGCGGGTTTGGCATTATGACCGACTTTAACCAATTGACGACGGGAGTCCACAACTTCAGCATCGAGGTGCAAGACAGCGCGGGTGTGACACAGTCTTCTGTTGCATCGACGACTGTCGTCAAAGTGGCGAACTCGGGATACCTCGACATGTTCGACCTTTCCACGGCGCAAGTCTCTCGTAACAGTTCTGCGGTCGAGTTGGAAAACGTGACTGTGCGCGATCTGGCGACGCAGCAAACGACGCAAGTGACAGTGGATTATATATGGGACGAGGGCTGTCAATGCTTCACCCCGCAGGCTGGCTGTGGGAACGGCTCGCTTGACAGCGGAGAAGAATGTGACGGAGCCACGCTGAACGGAGAAACGTGTGCATCTTTAGGACTGCCCGGGGGAACGCTCGCCTGTCGCCCCCGTTGCGCCGCCAACGACAAAAAATGCACGTTGCCTTGTTTTTTCGAGCTGCATGACACGTGCACCGGCGGACCATTGATCTACGTGACCAATGTATCGAGTAACTCGGTTTCGTTGTTGTAAACGGTTGGGGATAGAGGAAAGAAAGTGTTAGCGACATGTCGGTGTGGCATGGACCCTGGAGGCATTGCGGCTAAGCCAGACGGCAAGACGGTCTACGTTGCAAACTTTGCAGACAACACGGTATCCGTCATCAACACCGCCACCAACACCGTGACTGCCACCTTGAAGCTGGGGAAAAAGAAAGGTCCGGTCGGAATCACCATGTCTCCAGATGGCGCTTTGGCGTATGTAGTGAATGGCTTGAAGAAAGCGATCTCCATTATTGACACGACGACAAACACCGTGCTCAAGAAGACCATCGGCGTTGGAAAAAAACCGCAATATCTCGTCCTCTCTGCGGACGGAACTCAGGGATATGTGACGAATTACGGAAATAATTCCATTTCCTTCCTTGATATGAACAGGAGGAAAAAGCTGAAGAACGTTATCGTTGGGCAAGGACCAAACGGGCTTGCGCTCTCTCCTGATGGATCTCAGTTGTATGTTGTCAATTTTAACAGCGACACGCTGTCCGTTGTGGATACCGCAACGAGGAAGGTCGTGAAGACCGTCACGGTAGGATCGCAGCCGACGAAAGTGATGCTCTCTAAAGATGGCGCACAGGCGTATGTCTCGAATTCAGCGAGCAGCACGATTTCCATTTTCAACACGTTTGATTTTTCGTCGGCAGGTTCTTTAACGGTCTCGGCTGATAACCGCACGGATTCTGAACCGGACAGCACGCTCTTAACCTTGGCCGAAAAACGATTGTACGTCACTCTCTTTGGGAACGGATTGGGATCAGTAATCGGCGTCTTCAGTACGGCGACGAATGATCCGCTCAAATCCATCAAAGTTGGGCTGGGGCCGTTCTCTATGATTGCTATTCCCGGGCATTGACCTTTTAGATGAACACCGGACGGGCTCGCTCCACTCTTTCTCTTTGGCTCTTCCTTGCGTTTGCTGTTGCTTGTGCAGGTTTTGCTTATGCCTATTGGTGGAGCGGGAGCCGTACTCCGCCGCACCGTTATGAAACCGCTCGTGTGGAGAGCGGACGCATTGTAGCGAAAGTCACCGCCACTGGGACATTGTCCGCATTAGTGACGGTACAGGTCGGCAGTCAAGTCTCTGGGCGTATTCAGCAGCTCTTTGTCGATTTCAATTCGCCAGTAAAAAAGGGACAGCTCATTGCGAAGATTGATCCGCAACTGTTTGACGCGGCGGTTGAGCAAGCGCGCGCGAACGCCATGGCGGCGCAAGGCAACCTGGTAAAGGTGCAAGCGCAAGCAGTAGACGCCGAGCGTCAATATCGACGCGCCAGGGATCTGTCAGAACGACGCCTCATTGCGCAGGCGGATGAGGATACGGCGCAGACGAATGCTGAGGCGGCAGTTGCCCAAGTCGAGGCGGCCAAGGGCAGCGTGGCGCAAGCGCAGGCCTCGCTGCATCAAGCACAGATCAATTTGGCCTACACTGATATCATCTCGCCCACGAACGGAGTCGTGATCTCCCGGAGCGTTGATGTGGGACAGACTGTGGCCGCTTCGTTGCAAGCGCCGGTTCTGTTCTTGATTGCTGAAGATCTCGCTAAGATGCAGGTGGATACGAGTGTTGCGGAGGCGGATGTGGGGAAACTCCAAGCGGGCATGCAGGCGACCTTCACGGTTGACGCCTATCCTAGCGAGCATTTTACCGGTGTCGTACGACAAATTCGCAATGCTCCCCAAAATGTCCAAAATGTTGTCACGTATGACGCCGTGATTGATGTCGAAAATCCCGAGTCAAAATTGAAACCTGGGATGACAGCGAACGTCACCTTCATCTATGCGGAGAAGGATGAGGTGCTTCGTATCCCTAACGCAGCGTTGCGTTTCCATCCATCGCCAGAGCTGCTGGCGCGCATACAACGCGGAAAGCGCAGAGAACACGAAGGCGCCGGAGAGAATCGGGAGCCTGTCCGGCCAGATCGGCGTATGGTATGGGTCCTGCGTGAGGAAACGCCTGAGCCGGTTTCGCTGACGACCGGCATTTCTGACGGTACGGTCACTGAGGTGGTGAAGGGCAATTTACGCGAGGGTGATCTGGTAGTAACTGACGCTTCCGGCGACACGCAAACCGGTCAGAGTCTATCGCCGAGAGGGGCGGGCGCTTTCCGGCGCATGTTTTAATAGGAAAATCCATGGAGTTAGCCAGTGGGCTGATCGTCTTGCGGCAAGTGGGAAAAGTCTACCATATGGGAGATGTGGAGGTGGAGGCGCTGAGGGAGGTGTCTCTCACGATCAATGCCGGAGAATTTATTGCAATCATGGGCGCTTCGGGATCTGGGAAATCCACTCTTATGAATATTCTCGGGTGCTTAGACCGACCTACGTCTGGACACTATTTTCTTGATGGACGCGATGTGTCGGAGTTGAACCGTAATGAGCTCGCCGAAATTCGTAATCAAATGGTTGGGTTCGTCTTTCAGAGCTTTAATCTGCTTTCGCGCACGAGTGCGCTCGATAATGTCGGCTTGCCCCTTCAGTATGCTGGGGTTCCGCCACGCGAGCGTCGGCAGCGCGCCGAGGAGGCGTTGCGTCGAGTCGGCCTTGGAGATCGATTGCAGCATTATCCAAATCAAATGTCCGGTGGGCAACAGCAACGTGTCGCTGTTGCCCGCGCTTTAGTCTCAAGGCCCAAACTGATCCTCGCGGACGAGCCGACCGGCAACCTGGATTCCCACACGAGTGTTGAGATTATGGCGCTGTTGCAGGAACTGTGGCGTGCTGGGATGACCGTTCTCATAGTGACGCATGACGCCGATATCGCCGCGTATGCTGCTCGTGTAGTGGTGATAAAAGATGGGCAAGTCCTATCGGATACCTTACGGACGGCGCAAATAGCGCTTGTCGATGGGACGGTTGAGACTGCTACGCACGAGGCGAGCTGATGACATTTATGGAAACCCTACGCGCGGCGATTACTGCCCTGCTTCGCAATAAACTCCGCTCGTTTCTGACGACACTAGGAGTGATTATTGGAGTTGCGGCGGTCATCGCCATGGTGGCGATCGGGGAGGGAGCGAAAGCGCAGGTGGAACAATCCTTTGCGTCGATGGGCTCCAACCTGCTGATGATTTTGCCTGGCTCGACGACTGCTGGCGGGGCGCAAGGCGGCTTTGGCACCCTGCCGACGCTAACGTGGGATGATCTCAAGGCGATCCAGACCGAGATCCCTTCGGTTCGTTATGCTGCGCCTGCCCTGCGGACCTCGGTGCAAGTCATGAGTGAAGATCAGAACTGGACTACAAGTGTTACAGGAACGACGTCAGAGTTTTTTAACATCCGTCATTGGCCTATCGGCCAAGGCGCTGTTTTTGGCCAGTCCGATATTGATGGCGGTAGTAAAGTAGTCGTGCTGGGTCAAACGGTGGTCGACAAACTCTACGGCGTCCATGTTAATCCCGTGGGGCAGATAGTGCGCATCAAGAATATGCCGTTCCAAATCGTCGGAGTGCTAACCAAGAAGGGGCAATCGGCAATGGGGCAGGACTATGACGACGCCATCTTTGTGCCCCACACGACGTTTCAGGCGAAAATCCAGGGTGGTCTACAAAAGTATATTGCCGGGTCCATTGTGGTGAGTGCTGCGTCAACTGCCGCCACCTCTCGCGCCCAAGCGCAAATTACCGATTTGTTGCGTGATCGCCATCACATTCAGTCGGGAACGGATGATGATTTCTCGATCCGTAATCTCAGCGAGATAGCCAGCGCTCAGCAGGAAGGCACGCAGACTCTGACTACCTTGTTGGCGAGCGTCGCGACCGTTTCGCTTATCGTGGGGGGCATCGGCATCATGAACATCATGCTGGTGAGCGTGACCGAGCGAACTCGCGAAATTGGGCTGCGTATGGCGGTGGGCGCTAAACCGCGCGACATTCTCACTCAATTTTTGATCGAAGCGCTCTCTCTGTCTCTGGCGGGAGGACTGATAGGCATCGGACTGGGAGTGACAACGGCATATCGCTTGGCGCTCCAGTTTGGCTGGGTGACGTTAGTCCGGTTAGACATCGTTCTGGTGTCCGTGGGCTTCAGCGCGTTGGTCGGGATTGGCTTTGGTTTGTATCCTGCGTTGAAAGCTTCCCGTCTTGATCCCATCAACGCTTTGCGGTTTGAGTCGTAGCCTCGCCCGAGCTGTTGCATTCTTTCACGTGCTTGATCTGTTGCTGGAGCGCAAGTACGTTACTCTTCCAGAAGGATTCGTGTGTATGGAACTGATTCCGCATAACATTAACATTGATTTCGTCGGGAAACGCTTTTTCTTCGTGGTGTTCTCTCTCATCATTAATCTTGCGAGCATCGTGCTCATGCTCACGTGGGGGCTCAACTACGGTCTCGATTTTGTCGGTGGCGCCATGATCGAGGTGCGGTTTACACAAGCGACGACCACAGCGGAGATTCAAAAGGCGGTCACAGGTCAGGATCTCGATGATCTCACCATTCAAGACGTGGGGCGTGACAGCAAAATTTTCATGCTGCGCTTCAAACAACGGGTGGAGCAAAATTTGAGCGAGGTCAGTGACGCCGTGCAAAAAGCCCTGACTACGACCTTTGGGCAAGGGTATGAGGTGCTCCGCGTCGAGTCAGTGGGGAGTAAGGTCAGCGGAGATTTACGTCGTAAAGGATTCTTGGCTGTCGCCTTTTCTACGTTGTTGATGGGAACCTACATTGCCTTTCGCTTTGAACTGCGTTTTGGGATTGGCGCCGTGATTGCGCTTATTCACGACGTGTTAGTAGTGACCGGGGCGCTGACGTTGACGCAGATGCCGTTTGACTTGTCAGTGTTAGCCGCCATCCTGACGGTGGTGGGCTTTTCCGTGCATGACACCATCATTGTGTCGGATCGGGTGCGCGAAAACATGCGCAAGTCTCGCCGCGAGAGTCTTGCCAGCATTATCAATCGGAGTGTGAACGAGACCCTGAGCCGCACCATCATCACGTCCGGGACCGCGATCCTCGTGTTGTTGGCGCTCTTCACGTTGGGTGGGCACGTCATTCGTCCGTTTGCCTTCACTCTTATTATTGGATTTATTACTGGGACGTATTCGTCGATCTATATTGCCGCTCCCGTCGTGCTCTACTTTGAAGGGACTTCCTGGCTGAAGAAAGCTCCTTCAATGAGAACGGCAGGGAGGTAAGGGGAGGGCTGACCAGCCCCCCTGAGTCATAAGCCTCCAGAAAACCGCTACACCCATACTGATTTTGAAGGGTTGGGATTTGTCATGCCCGCGCAGAGCCTGCCCCCGCGAAGGCGTGGGGCGGGCATCCAGGGAAATTCAGAACTTGCTTTCCGTTATACCTCCTGGATTCCGGGTCTCGCGTTGCTCGCCCGGAATGACGTCTCCACCGTTTACTCCTCATTTTCACTGTAGTAGTGTATTAGCGTGGGTCGTTCGGCAAGGTGCGCTGAGTAAAACCAATCACCATCCCAAACGCCTGATCTGGTCCGAGAATGATTGTGTCCGGCCCGTCCGATTCAGGTTGATGATGTTTAGCTTTCAGGAAGTCTCGTGCTCGACCCAGGTCGCTCGTTTTAAAGATCAGAGAATGGATGCCTTCCCCGTTTTTCTCCAGGTCTTGGCCTTCGAGACTTGCCGGAGAGTGAGACTGTATCAATTCGACGACCGAATCTTCGCCGACCGCTACGAAGGCGCTCTGTTTACGTCCTGCAATTTCCTCCTCATGCATCAGCGTTCCGCCGAGGATGTCGCAATAGAGTCGTTTTGCCGCCGGGAGATCTCGGACCACCACGCCGATATGCGAGGCACGCTCGATTCCAAGTGGATGCTCGCGCCAGGGCGCATTTGACCAGTTTGGTTCAAACCGCGGATCTTTCGTAAAATCCCCGTTCAAGGCGAACTCCAATTGGCCGGACGTTTCTTTGGGATGCGTCCAAATCGCGCTCGTGTTATGCGGCGGTTTGACTTGGGTCCCAACGATGTTGTAGAGACGCAGATGCTCTTGGTCGAGTCGAGTAGAAATGTCTTCCACATCATCAATATACCAAGCAATGGAATGGAAATGCTGACCAAACCGATCGTGGAATTTCTTCACCGACGGATTGCGCAGGTTCTCTACCTTCGCCGGCATCATCGGTTCCATAACGACGTCGCCAATGGCGATGAGGGAAGCCACGCGTCCGGCCAGCTTCTCGTAACCGTGATAGAAACGAGTGACCGAGAAAACGTCATCGTACCACTTGTCCACGGCGTCGATGTCGTCCACGACGTGTGTGAGATGAAACAGTTTCCCTATTTTGAACATATCTTCCTCCTTTTATGCTTTGATCTCGCAGTGATGCAATTTTTCCGCCTGAGTCTGACGCCTTGTCAGTCTTTTATAGCAAATCCTTCAGGAAACCAAAATCGAGAGATTAAGGGCGCTTGCCAGAGTTCTGGCTTTTAGAGAGAAGCACGTCATGGGGTAGGGAGGAAGCGACCTCGTCCCTATAACTGAGAGGAAATTACCACAAAACTGATAGGCTCCTGTGCTCTCAGGACGGGTTGTCTTTTTAGAGGCGGTTGCTATCCTCCTTGCGTGACCTCCGTAACGCTTGGCTATCAACTCAAGTTGTCTTCGACTCGGTGGAAATCTGACGCGCTAGCGGCGTTAGTGGCGCTGACTGTGAATTCTCCTCAACATTGTATGATATGGACTCGTTGTTAGAGAGCGAAAGGCGGCATTCTCGTCCTTTTGGGCAAGTCGCCTGGCGAAGATTTCTCGGACAGTTGGTGCGCATCCAGCCGTTTGCTTTGGTGATCCAGGCTTGCGCTGTGGGCGTCATCACTGGCGGTGGAGCGATTCTCTATTCTGAGTTAATTAGTCTTATTCAGTGGTGCGCCTTGGGGTCGACAGACCTGCCTTTATACCTCCTGCCACATCTTCCCTGGTATCGTGTCTTCCTTACGCCAATGCTGGGTGGATTTCTGGTCGGCTGCGTTGCTGTCTTTCTTGGGCGCGGCGCTAAAGCTCATGGAGTGCCTGAAGTCATTGAAGCTGTCACGCTGGGCGGTGGAAAACTTCTTCCCTGGCCGACCCTGGTAAAAGCTCTGACCTCGGCCTTAACTATTGGTACAGGCGGCTCCGTCGGGCGCGAAGGACCGATGGTGAACATTGGGGCTTCGCTCGGGTCGGTCTTCGGCCAGGTATTGCATCTCTCGCCAAACCGTCTGCCTGTGCTCGCTGGGTGTGGTGTAGCCGGGGGTATCGCTGCGGCTTTCAATGCGCCCATTGCGGGCGCTTTTTTTGCCCTGGAAGTGGTGATGGGCAACTTTGCTATGCCGGCGTTTGCTCCAGTCATGCTATCCTCTGTGCTCGCCACGGTTGTGAGTCGTACATATTTTGGCGATCATCCGGCGTTTATCGTGCCTGGCTATACCCTCGTGAGCCTGTGGGAGTTGCCGTGCTACTTGCTCTTAGGGGTTGCGTGCGGCCTCGGCGGGCTGGCGTTCATGTTCGTGCTTGACCGATTGGAAACCTGGGCGGGAAAGTTGACAATATCTCCACTGCTCAAGCCCGCCTTAGGTGGATTGGTGTTAGGCTTTGTGGTGTTATTTGTGCCTAATGTGTTCGGCATCGGTTACGCGACGATGGATTTAATCCTCCGGGGTGGGATTTCCTGGCGGTGGCTGTTGCTGCTCCTCCCTGTCAAGATGGGGGCGACCAGTCTTACTCTTGCATCAGGGGGGTCCGGCGGGTTGTTTCTGCCGGCCTTGTATCTAGGGGCCATTACCGGCGGGCTCTTTGGTTTTGGCGTCAATGCGGTGTTGCCTGGCGTTACTGGGCCGAGCGGCGGGTACGCCCTTGTCGGTATGAGCGCTTTTCTTGCCTGTGTTGTCCATTGTCCCATCACCGCGTTTCTATTGATGTTCGAGTTGACGAACGACTATCACATTATTCTTCCCTTGATGATGGGGTGTGTGACGAGCACCCTGGTGACCAAATTGGTCCGCGAAGAATCGATTTACACTTTACAATTGCTCCGTCGCGGCGTTGATGTGCGGCGGCGAGAAGAAAACCTGATGCGTGCGTTTACCGTGGGGCAGATCATGCACCACGAAGCGCCGAGCTTACAGGAGTCCACCCCATTTTCGGAGGTTGTGCAACACTTTTTGACCAGCCTGTTCCCTCTTTGCTTTGTGGTGAATCACGAGCGTCGGTTGCGAGGCGTCATTTCGATTCATGATGTGAAAGTCCTCCTCGAATCTGAAGACGCGCTGAGATTGCTGGTCATTGCGCAAGATCTCGCACAACAGAATCAAGCTGTTGTCAGTCCGGAGGAAACCTTAGCACAGTGCCTTGAAAAATTTACTCGGACCGAGCAGGAATACTTAGCCGTGGTGTCGTCTGGCGGCGTCTTGCGCGGATATATCTCCAGAGGAGACGTGCTTGATCTCTACCAGCAAGAAATTTTGCGCCACGAGTACCTTGGTCTCAATCTGTATGCAAATGGAGTGAATGGTGGAGTCTTCGAGCACCTGCGACTGCCCCACGAATATACGGTCGAGGTGATGCCAGTGCCTCCGTTTCTCATCGGTCAAACCTTGCGCGACGCCCAGCTCCGCACTCGCTATCGGTTGACTGTCGTCGCCGTGCGCCGAGGTGGGTTTAATCGCCCTGACGAGCTGCCAGATCCAAACTGGACGCTTGGTCCGCGAGATTATGTGGTGCTGGTTGGCCGCCCGTTGGATATGCAACTGGTGCTCTCGTCGGCAGTCGAACACAACGGCGCTGCCGCGCCGGAGTAAACAGG
>CAZUFQ010000023.1:16113-17076 GCA_964618735.1 uncultured Enterobacteriaceae bacterium | reverse complement strand
TGATGGTCCGAAAACTGTGTAATCCCGCCTAAACTTCTCGGACGGACTCTTAGAAGCTCACACAAATACTCAGCTTGTCCCTCCAGGCGTGGCTGCTATGCTAGGTTCGCGTTTGTGGAAAAAGGACATTGAGGGTGGTCAACCAAATCTTATGACCTGATTCTTAGGACGACATGCGGTATTATCCCATTTTTTTGGACCTACGAGCGCAGCATTGCCTGGTGATTGGCGGCGGTGAAGTAGCCGCACGAAAGGTCGCAACATTGCTGCAAGCCGAGGGACAGGTGACGGTAATTAGTCCCACCCTTACTCCGCAATTGCAAGCATGGGTGGAAGAACGCAAGATCACAGCTCACCTCTATTCCTATCAGAAAGGAGATATGCGCGGCTTTTCGTTGGTCTTCGCTGCAACTGATGATGAAGAGCTGCATCAACAAATTGCGGCTGAAGCTCAGGAAGCTGGCATCTTTTTAAATGTGGTTGATTGTCCAGCCTTGTGCTCGTTCATCGTGCCGGCGATTGTTTCGCAAGGGGATCTCACGCTGGCAATATCGACTAATGGAACAAGCCCGGCTCTAGCGAAAAAGATTCGGCAAGAATTAACGCAGCAATTCGGTCCAGAATACACCCAGGCGCTCTCGTTGCTCGCCCGGGTGCGGGAGCTGCTTGCGAATGCTAGATTCACCTCAGACGAGCGGCAACAGATTTTTACCACCCTGGTGGAATCGCCCTTACTAGATTATTTTCGCGCAGGACAAATTGATCAGGTGGATGCGCTTTTGCAGCAAACGGTTGGCGCTCAGTATACATGCGAGACCTTAGGTCTGATGTTCTCATTATGATGGAAATGCCGCTACTCCAAGTCGCCCTCTGCTTCTATTTGTTAAGCACGGCGGCATTTTTCTCCCTGTTGGTGTCAACGCGACCGTTGTGGCGCACCCTGGCGCCGGCTCTGCTTCTCAT
>CAZUFQ010000023.1:0-16103 GCA_964618735.1 uncultured Enterobacteriaceae bacterium | reverse complement strand
GTTGCCGCGTGTTCAATTGTTTCGGGGTTTTTAGCAGTCATCGTTTCATACTAAACGTTATCCTTTTTTGCTTGCTTGATGTCCGGCGTCTGTTTGCTGGCCCAGTTGCGAGCGCCCGTGGCGATCCTCGGCGCCGTCGTGAGCCCGTTATCATTCATCGTGACCATGGGCGCTTTTGTGTTCTTTACCAAGGCAGGGGCCCTTCCACCCTCGCTACACAGCGCATGGTTGCCGATCCATATCGCTTTTGCATTCTTGGGCAATGCGGTTTTCGGTGTCGCTTTCAGCACCAGTTTGGTCTATCTTCTGCAAGAACGTCAACTCAAAGGGAAAAAGGGACATCTGCTCTTTCGCCGTCTGCCCTCCCTCGAAACCCTCGATAATTTGAACTATCGAGTATTGTCCTGGGGGTTCGCATTATTGACCCTCGGCATCCTGACAGGCGCCATATGGGCGGAATACGTGTGGGGCAACTTCTGGCTATGGGAGCCCCGTCCTGTGTTATCATTAGTAACATGGGTGTTGTATGCGTTATTGCTACACTACCGCACGGCAGGGTGGCGAGGACGGCGAGCAGCGGCGTTGACCATCGCTTGCTTTGTCGTGCTCATAGGAGCGTTCCTTGGAGTTCAGTGGCTGTTTCCAGGTCGACATGGAGGCGAGTTTGGCTAGTCGCACCACCAATCTCTTATTGATGGGACTCAATCATCGTAGTGCGCCAGTCGAGGTGCGAGAGCGGCTCGCGTTTACTAATGAAACATTGGACCCAGCTCTGCGCCGTCTGGTCGATCACCACATCGTACGCGAGGGCGCCATCGTCTCGACCTGTAATCGCGTCGAAGTCCTCACTTGCACGACTGACGTCGACGCTGCAAGCGAACAGATCAAAGCCACGCTTGCTGATGTACAGCAAGTCGCGCGGTCTCTCTTTGAAAATCACCTCTATACGCGTATCGGGAAGGAGGCTGTGAATCATCTGTTTCGGGTGACCTCCAGCCTCGACTCGATGGTTGTAGGAGAACCGCAGATTCTCGGCCAAGTGAAAGATGCGTACGCAGCCTCGTCCACCTCGGGCGCGCTTGGCGCAATCCTCCATCGCTGCTTTCATAAATCCTTCTCAGTGGCTAAACGGGTGCGCAGCGAGACGCGCGTTGCGGCCAAAGCGGTGTCGATCAGTTCCGCCGCAGTTGATCTGGCGAAGAGCATCTTTGATCACTTGGACGACAAAACGGCGATGGTCATCGGCGTGGGAGAGATGGGTGAGCAAACGGTAAAACATCTCCAGGGCAATGGAATCGGGACCGTCCTCGTGACAAACCGCACGTTTCATCGCGCGGTCGAACTCGCACGGCAATGTAACGGCACGGTCGTGCCCTTTGAGCAATTGCATAAACATCTCCGTCTGGCCGATGTGGTGATCGGTTCGGCAGGAGGAAACGAATACCTCTTTGCACCAGCGGTCGTGGAAGAAGCCTCGCGCGAGCGCAAGCGACGACCGATGTTTTTTATCGACCTTGGGGTGCCGCGGAATTTTGACCCACGACTCAATAACATTGAAAACGTCTTTTTGTACGATATCGACGATTTAGAAAAAGTTATCGAGGACAACAAAGACGAACGCGAACGTGAGGCAATCAAAGCCGAGTCGATCATCGCAGAAGAAGTCGAGTCGTTCTGGTCTTGGCTCGCGAGCATGGAGGTTACGCCTACCATTGTCGCCCTGCGAGAAAAAGCGGAAACGATTCGCCGCCGTGAGTTGGAAAAGACGCTCGCGTCTCTCAAAGACCTTCCTCCACACGCTCAGAGAGCGATTGAAGCTTTAACCGCATCGCTTACAAATAAACTGGTGCATCCGCCCATCGCTTATCTCAAAACCAGCGGCAGGAATGGGGATGGTGAGGAAACCAGTAGCATCACTACAATACGGCAGATGTTCAGTCTCGATGAAGACGATTGAGGCGTCGGGTCACTGAGTCATTAAAGACAGGGCAATGAAACAAGAGCTTCGCATCGGTACACGGAGCAGCGCCTTGGCGCTTTGGCAGGCAGAATGGGTCAAAACCCAACTCGAACAGTGCTGGCCAACGTTGCGCGTAACGCTCGCGCCGATGAAAACGACAGGCGACAAAATTTTAGATGTGTCCCTCTCCAAATTTGGCGGGAAAGGCTTGTTCGTGAAAGAGATCGAAGAAGCGTTGCTGCATGGCTCCATCGACCTCGCAGTGCATTCGATGAAAGATCTGCCCGGAGAACTTCCCGAAGGACTCACTATTAGTGCAGTTCCGGTGCGAGAAGACACTCGGGATGTCTTGATTACAAAACATGGAGAGCGCCTCGACGACTTGCCAGTAGGAACGCGGGTGGGCACCAGTAGCCTTCGTCGCCAAGCATTACTTTTGGCGTTGAATCCCGGTCTACGCATCGAAATGCTGCGCGGCAACGTCGATACACGTTTACGAAAGCAACGTGAAGGGATAGTGGACGCTACTGTGTTAGCCGCAGCGGGACTCAAGCGGCTGGGCATTACCCCGGAACATAGCCAGGTATTGGATGACGTCGTGTTTCTCCCGGCGATCGGGCAAGGCGCCTTGGGCATTGAAACGAGAGCGGAAGAAGAAATGATCGCTTTGGTGCGTCCATTGCATCACCAGGACACTGCGGTTGCAGTGAGCGCCGAACGCGCCTTTTTACGGCAGATGGGCGGCAGCTGTCACACGCCGCTGGCCGCAAAAGGGCTCGTGCTCAGCGATGTCGTGGAGTTGCGCGCGCTGGTCGCGAGTCCCGATGGGCGACGCGTCATTCGAGGAGAACAAAGCGGACTTCGTGCGGACGCCGAACGCCTCGGAACCACATTGGCCGAGCAGTTATTAGCGCGCGGAGGAAAAGAAATTTTAGAGGAATTAGGAGCCGGATAGTAGTGTAGTTGGCGCCCAAAGTGCGCCCTACCCGGGCACTGACTGCTGACTATTAACTACTGGTTACTGACTACTATTTATGCCAACAGGCAAAGTCTATCTCATTGGCGCTGGACCCGGCGATCCGGGCTTGTTCACGCTCAAGGGCAAGCGCTGTCTCGAAGAAGCAGATGTTGTCATTTACGACTATCTCGTTGACGAACGCCTTCTGACATTCGTGCGCGACGGCGCTCAACTTCTTTACGCGGGCAAGAAAAGTGGAGGCGACTCCCGCCCTCAAGCGGAGATCAATCAGCTCATGTTAGAGCACGCGCAGCAGGGACGAGTGGTCGCTCGCCTCAAAGGAGGCGATCCATTTCTTTTTGGTCGCGGCGGCGAGGAAGCCGAAGAACTGGTAGGGGCCGGCGTCCCCTTCGAGGTTGTCCCTGGCGTCACCTCGGCGCTAGCCGTCCCCGCATACGCCGGTATTCCGGTCTCACATCGAGACTATGCCTCGGCTATCGCAATCGTGAGCGGCCATAAAGAAGTGTGGGACAACGCGCCACACCTCAACTGGGCCACCCTTGCCGGCGTCGGCGGCACCTTAGTCTTTCTCATGGGCACGCGGCAGCTGCAAAACAATATGCAAAGGCTGATGAACTATGGCCTTCCCGCTGACACTCCTATTGCCTTGATCCGCTGGGGCACCCGGCCAGAACAGGAAGTGTTGACAGCAACCGTCGGGACGATTGCCGCGCTGGCGGCCGAACGCCAATTCCAACCACCCGCCATAGCGGTCGTCGGGGAAGTCGTGCGACTACGCGAACGTTTACGTTGGTTCGACACGAAACCGCTGTTCGGCAAACGTATCCTAGTGACGCGCCCACGGGCGCAAGCGCAACGATTTGCCGATCTGCTCGAACAACAAGGCGCTGAGGTCGTGCGCTATCCTACCATAGAAACGGTTCCGCTGGATTCCTACGAACAGTTGGACGCTGCACTCACTGAACTGAGCGCGTATGCTTGGTTGATCTTTACCAGCGTCAACGGCGTCAAATACTTCTTCGCTCACTTACGAAAGAGACAGCAAGATATTCGGACGCTCGGATCCGTGCGCATCGCCGCCATTGGTCCGGAAACAGCGCGGGCAGTCGAAGAGTTTCATTTGCGAGTCGATGCGATTCCTGTAGAGTACCGCGCCGAAGCGCTCATTCCAGCTCTCGGAGAAGTAAAAGGACAACGGGTGTTGCTGCCGCGAGCCGCTGAGGCGCGCGCGATCTTGCCCCAAGAGTTGCAAGCCCTGGGGGCTCAGGTTGACGAGGTTGCAGTCTACCGTACGATTCAGCCTCAAGGAGTCAGAGTAGAGGAATTACGAGCACGGCTCAAAGCAGGAGAGATTGATCTCGTAACCTTCACCAGTTCCAGCACCGTGCGTAATTTCGTCGCGTTGTTTCCAGGGGAAGATCTGCGAACATTGGTAGGCTCCACACGGGTCGGGTGTATTGGTCCCATTACGGCGGACACCGCTCGCGAGTATGGGCTGGAGGTTGCCGTGCAGCCGACGACGTACACCGTACCAGCGTTCGCTCAAGCGATTGTGATATATTTCCAAAAGAGTAATCAGTAGTCAGTTGCTGATAGTGTATGGCCTATGGCTCGTTCGCTTCGCTCACTCTATAGCATGTAGCGTATAGTAAGAGCGTCTGACCATAAAGCGAGTGTAACGAGCGGGCTATCCGCCATAGAGCGAACGCAGAGAGCGAGCTAGATGCTATTTCATGACAGCTGAGAGCTGAAAACTGGTAAAGGAGCAATGCGCATGCGTTTCCCCATATACCGCCCGCGCCGATTACGGCGCACCGAAAACTTGCGCCGTCTGGTGCGAGAAACAGCTTTGAGTGTAAATGATCTGATTATGCCGCTGTTCATCGTACCAGGCGCAAAAGTAAAGAATCCTATTTCTTCCATGCCTGGGATTGCACAGTTATCCGTCGATCAGGTGGTAGAAGAATGCAAAGAGATTCGCGACCTGGGCGTTCCTGGGGTGATTCTCTTCGGCATCCCAGATCACAAAGATGCGGTCGGTTCAGACGCCTACAACGATGACGGTATTATTCAGCGCGCGTTGCGTGCTCTCAAAGAACAGACGCCTGGGCTCTTACTGATCACCGATGTGTGTTTCTGTGAGTACACGGACCACGGCCACTGCGGCATTATCAAGGGCCAGGATGTCGATAACGACGCCACTCTAGAAATTCTCGTGAAAGAATCGCTGTCACACGCGCGCGCTGGAGCAGACATGGTGGCGCCGTCTGACATGATGGATGGTCGCATCGGCGCCATCAGACAAGCGCTCGACGCCGAAGGGTTTCCGCATCTGCCGATCATGGCGTATTCAGCCAAGTTCGCTTCTGGTTTCTATGGCCCTTTTCGTGAGGCCGCCGAATCAACCCCACAGTTTGGCGATCGTCGGTCCTATCAGATGGACCCGCCGAACGCTGAGGAAGCGCTTCGGGAAGTCGAGCTGGACATCGCTGAAGGGGCGGACATTGTCATGGTCAAGCCCGCATTGCCATATCTCGATATCATTCGACGAGTTAAAGAAAAATTCGGCTATCCAGTCGCAGCTTACAACGTGAGCGGCGAGTACGCTATGATTAGAGCAGCGGCTCTCAATGGCTGGCTCGATGGAGAGCGCGTGATGATGGAGGCGTTAACAAGCATCAAACGAGCCGGAGCTGACATCATCTTGACGTATTTTGCCAAGGAGGTTGCCCAGCTCCTGAGATAAAGACTCACTAATGAATTTTGATAACCAACTTCGGCAATCATCTAGTGCTGAGTCGAGTTACCCAATTATGTAGGGTGCGCTTGCGCACCACTCCCTGGCTACAGACGTTCGTATGCCGCGTAAGAAGCAGCAATCTTTAGACCAACTCGCAGCGCTCCGAAAAGTACGGAAACCGCTGCCGCCGCCGAGTCGAGTGAAGGAAGACGAGAAAAAATATGAGCGCCCGTTACAACGCCGCAGGCTGCGGAAAGAGATTGAGCGAGAAACTCATGAAGAGTAAAGTAAGCAAGATATATCCCTACGAAGGAGGAGGTTTATGAGGTTGTGGAAAACATTTGCAATAGCAGGAGTCGCGATGTTGCTCAGCTCTACAACTGCGCGCGCCTATTTTGATGACTATGATGATTCGCAGTCGCATCCGCTGCGTATTGCCGCCTATGCACTCAATCCGATCGGGTACACCCTCGAATGGCTTGTCGCGAGGCCTATCCATGCACTCGTTTCTCAACCTGAGCTCGAACCGATCTTTGGGCATAAGCCTCATCGTTGGGGTGGTGAAGAGGGAGAAATGCCAGTGGCGACAGGACCTGTCACGGCACCTCCCTCCGCTGTTGCGGGCGGCCCCACAGTGAATCCTGCCGATCTGGAAGCCGCTCGCCGCGCCGCAGATGAAGCCCGCGCCGCCGCAGATGAAGCCAAACGAGCCGCTGAAGAAGCCGCCCGTGCAGCGGAAAAGGCGACCCGAGCTTTCGATAAAGGATTGCGCAAGTAGAGCGTTACAAATATAAGGACCATCATGCAGTTTGCTCGCGCTAGCGGCGTGCTGCTCCATCTCACGTCGCTTCCAGGCCGCTTCGGCGTCGGAGACCTCGGCGCTGAAGCCTATCGGTTCGTCGATTTTCTCGTTGAAGCAAAACAGTCGCTCTGGCAAATTCTTCCACTTGGACCAACCAGCAACGGCAACCTCCACTCTCCCTATGTCGCCCTCTCCGCCTTTGCAGGCAATCCGCTCCTTATTAGTCTTGAGTCCTTGGTGAACGATGGACTCTTATCCGAAGCTAACCTGAAGAGCCTGCCGACGCTTCCCGAAGGCGTCGCCAATTACGAAGCCGCCAACACTGAAAAATTGCCAGCGCTACAGACGGCGGCGGAGAAGTTTTTCAGTGAGGCCTCGGCTGAACAACACGCGGCGTTTACCGAGTTCTGCGATCGTCGCCGTTGGTGGCTCGATGACTATGCCTTCTTCATGGCGTTACGAGAGGCGTTCCAGGAGACGGCATGGACGACGTGGGAACCGGGGCTCGTTCACAGAGACCAGTCTGCTTTGCACGCCTGGGGAGAGCGGCTCGCGCAAGCAATTCGCTTTCACAAATTTCTCCAGTTTCTGTTCTTTACTCAATGGGAACGACTCAAAACCTACGCCAACCAACGTGGGGTCAAGCTCATCGGCGACCTTCCTATTTACGTTGGGTTCGATAGCGCTGAAGTATGGGCGCATCCGGAGTTGTTTGATCTTCACCCCCAGACTCGTCTGCCGCGGTGCGTTGCCGGGGTGCCGCCAGACTACTTTAGCAAGACTGGACAACGCTGGGGCAACCCTCTGTATCGCTGGCGGGATGAACACGATCAGCCCGTGCAGGCAGTTTACGACTGGTGGGTGGAGCGGTTTCGCGCCACCTTCGAGCTGGTTGATATTGTCCGAGTCGATCACTTTCGCGGCTTCGAAGCGTATTGGGCAATCCCGGCAAAAGAGAAAACTGCTATCAAAGGCCAATGGCGTCGAGGCCCAGGGGCGTCCCTGTTCCGCATCGTCCAGGAAACACTTGGTGAGTTGCCGGTGATTGCCGAAGATCTCGGCCTTATCACGCCAGAGGTGAACGAGTTGCGGTTACAATGCGGATTCCCCGGCATGAAGGTTTTACAGTTCGCTTTTAGCGGGGAGGCGGACAATATCTATCTTCCGCATAACTACGCGGATCCCCATTGCATCGTCTACACGGGCACCCATGACAACGACACAACACTCGGCTGGTTTCGCACCGCCGCTCCAGACTGCCAGGCGTACACGTTGCGCTATCTAGGTCGTTCCGCCGACATCAACCTTCCTTGGGAAATGATTCGCCTCGCATGGAGTTCGGTAGCGGCCTGGGCGGTGGCGCCGCTGCAAGACGTACTAGGCCTCAGCAGCGATGGACGCATGAACATTCCCGGCAAACCTCAAGGGAACTGGCAGTGGCGCTATCTACCTGGGGCGCTACATGACCAACTCAGCGCAGGGTTGGCTGAACTGACGCATCTCTACGGGCGGAAGATTGCGTAAAGGATCGGTGTGTGTGTATGCCCAAACTCGGTCTTGTCCTCTATCATGGCGTCGAAAGCGGCTCGGAACTCAGAGAATATGGGCGCATCGCCGAAGAGCAGGGCTTCGACTCACTCTGGGTGACTGAACGCTATTTTCACGAAGAAACATTCTCGATGCTCGGCTTCTTAGCGGCGGCGACACAACGTCTCAAGCTTGGCGTCGGCGTCGTGAATCCATACACACGGAGTCCGGCGCTGCTAGCAATGGCCAGCGCCACGTTGGACCGCCTCTCTGGCGGACGCTTTCTGCTGGGGCTCGGTAGAAGCGAGAAGCAAGTTATCCAAGAGAAGATGGGTGTCCCGTACAGCGATTCTCGCGCGGCGTTGGTGGAAACGGTCAGCCATCTGCGCAGTTTGTTCGCCGGAGAACGCGTTACAGCGCAAGCGGGGCGCTACAAGCTGAGCAACGTCCGGCTAGCGACAGCGCCCATACAAGCCAAGCTTCCTATCTATCTCTCAGGCATCGGTCCGAAGGGTTTGCGTCTCATTGGCGAGATTGCTGACGGCGCTGTGCTCAACGCCTACGTACCGCCTGCGTATGTGCGTTACGCGGTCAACGAGATTCGTGAAGCGGCGCGAACCGCGGGTCGTGATCCGCACGCGATCGATATCACCTGCATGCTGGTTGTGCGTCTGACGGACGACCCCATCAGCATGCGAGCCTCGCTAAAACAGCGCATCGTACGATTGCTCGACGAAGCGCACGTAGGCGAAATTCTCCTTGACAAAGGCGGCTTCGATCCATCTATTCTTCCTGCGTTACGGGCGACGATCAAAAATGATGGCGAGAAAGCCGCAGTGCATTTCATCACCGATGAGATGGTCGACGCCTTCTATATTGTTGGCCCGGCGGAGTATTGCAAGGCGCGGATTGATGAGTATCGACAGGCCGGGGTGGATGAGCCCCTCCTGCTGCCACGGTTGGAAGATTATCGGAAAGTGGCGGAAGCGTGTAGAGATTATTAGAGAAGTCATCCTTTATCGTCATGCCCGCGAAGGCGGGCATCCAGGATTTACAGCACTTCCTCCCAGAGGTCACGCCACATTGGATTATGCTCCTCAATCAATCGAAGCTTCCAAGCGCGATTCCATTTCTTAAGTTGCTTCTCCCTGATGATAGCCGATGCTATATCACTATGGACCTCATAGTATACTAAACGGTGTACGCCATGTTGACGAGTAAACCCTTCAACTATGTCGTGCCTATGTTGCCAAATGCGTTTCGGAAGATCACTTGTAACGCCGACATAGAGCGTCCATTTCGTTGACTGGCAAGAATATAGACGCAGGGTTGCTTGTCCATGATGAATACCCTGGATTCCCGCCTTCGCGGGAATGACGCTTCGCCTTTCCTCCAGTAAAAATCTGCCTCTGAAGGCGTCCCTGTCCTCTCAGAGTTTCAAAGTTCAGAGAGTCAGAATTCAGAGTGTTGGAAGCATCACTACCCGAAAACCAAGGTTGTTGAGGCCACGGTTCGGATCGTTCCAGTCGAGGAAGGCGCAACATGCAAAGCTGTAGCATCCTGCTCTGCTTTTCCCAAGCAGGTTACGGTTGCCTGTGTTCTTGCAATAAAAATGATCCGTCCAGTGCGTAAATCTTCCCAAGGGAAACGCTTCAGATGTAACTATGGTTTTTTGAGCGATCGCAAACGCCGGACGATTCGTTCGCCTACCTGCAAGCGCGCACGTAGTTCAGCAAGACTAAATGGTTTCGTGAGATAGTCGACTGCGCCAAGTTCGAGCCCCTTGATTTTATCTTCGAGAGCATCACGCGCGGAGGTGATAAGGATGTGGAAATCTCGCATTTTTTCTTCGGCCTGGAGCGCATGACAAAACTCAAATCCGTCCATTTCCGGCATCATAATGTCAAGCAGAACAATGTCCGGGAGATTTTCATGTACTTGGTGGAGCGCTTCTTTGCCTGTAGAGGCGAGAGTCACTTCGTGGCCCAGCGCTTTCACCATGCGCGCGACAATATCTCTGAGATCGCGACTATCCTCAGCAATGAGAACCTTTAGTTTTTGTGAAGCTAAGATTAAGGGAATAGACGGGGTAATCCCAAGCCCATCGGCACGCGATTGCAACGCTCACAGCAGTTTGTCATAGCCGCCTTCTTCATAAAGATTTACGGCCTGCCGCCGCTTGAGACGGTCCGGAAGCTCGCATTTTTCTAATTTTGCCGGGATGAGAAAAATTACACCATAAGGCTTCTCATCTGCCACGTCTAAGGCATCCTTAATTTCCTTCTGTATGTAGCCTTCTTTGTTAATGGAACTATGCGAAAGACAGACAAGAATAGCATCAGCGGTACGTACAACTCTCGGAATCTCTTGCTCCCATTCTTGTCCAGGCAAAAGGTTCTCTTCGTCTAACCAGGGTTCAATATCATCGGCACGCAAACGTTGATAAAGCGCACGCACGGCAGGCTTGTCTCCAGATGAGTGGCAAAGAAAAACTTTCAGTTTTCGCGACGACATTGTTACCTTCCTTACCGTTCCGATATACACAATCTCGGGCCTTGGAGCAAAGCGTCACGCGATAGCAAACCCCGATTGACGCATCCGCGCCTCCAGAGTACCACTGCCCCGAGCAGTCTTTTCCCAGAATTGTATGGTAAGGAGGCTCGCGTGAAACTCGGTCTCAGCATTGGTTATTCCGGAGGGAATGTTTCAATTCCCATTGATCGTATTCAAGAAGCCGAACAGCTTGGCTACGATTCCGTCTGGACTGCGGAAGCCTACGGCTCTGACGCGGTCACGCCGCTGGCCTACGTCGCGGCGAAGACCAGTCGCATCAAACTTGGCACGGGCATTATGCAGATTGCGGCGCGCACCCCAGCGATGTGCGGGATGACTATGGCCACACTCGACGCCTTAGCTGGCGGCGGGCGCGTGCTGGTCGGACTTGGCCTGTCTGGCCCGCAAGTGATCGAAGGCTGGCACGGCATGCCCTACGATAAGCCGCTCGCGCGCCTCCGCGAGTACGTCAATATCCTCCGGCAAATTTGGGCGCGAGAAAAACCGGTGGCGCTCGATGGCAAAGCCTATCAGCTTCCTTATCAAGGCCCTGGAGCCACCGGTCTTGGTAAGCCCCTCAAGTCGATTCTGCATACCAACCGGTTGCCGATTTATCTCGCCACCATGCAACCGAACAGCATTCGCCTTACCGCTGAGGTCGCGGATGGTTGGCTGCCGATTTGGTTCTCTCCTTACCGCATAGACATGTTTCGTGCGGATATCGAAGAAGGCTTCAAGCGCGCTGGCAACGGCAAGTCCTGGAAAGACTTTGATATCGCCGCCGGTTGTACGGTCATCATGGGCGACGATGTAAAGGCCTGCCTCGCGCAGATCAAACCGACGCTTGCCCTCTATGTTGGCGGCATGGGCGCTAAGAATAAGAACTTCCACAATGAGATGGTCTCGAAGTACGGATACGGCGACGTGGCTGTGAAAATTCAAGACCTTTATCTCTCTGGCCGCAAGGCTGAAGCCACTGCATTGGTGCCCGACGAACTCTGCGATGAGATGTCTCTCTGCGGGCCAGAGGCGCGCATCCGGCAGCGCTACAAAGCCTGGGAAGAGTGTGGGGCAACGACCATGCTTATCCAGACCGCCCAGCGCGAAGCGATGCATCTGCTAGCGGAAATAGCAGGAACGAAACAATAAAAGCGATCCCCCTTGGGCCTGCAATCACGCAATACGCATGACGTGTTACGTGACTCGTGTTGCGTGCAAGCACTTTTCATTGAGGAACTCTCCATGATCCAACCCATCTCAGCCGTTGACCTGTATCCGCGCAAACATATCGCTGTGCTCGATTCCGACATGGCGTATGTGGACACCGGCGCAGGTGATCCGATTGTATTTCTCCACGGTAACCCAACGTCATCGTATCTTTGGCGCAATGTCATCCCCCATGTCGAAAAGTTGGGACGTTGCTTCGCGCCGGATTTAATCGGCATGGGCGACTCGGGCAAGAATCCCAGCGGCTCGTATCGCTTCGTCGATCACTCCCGTTATCTTGACGCCTGGTTCGACGCGCTGGGGATCACTCAAAATGTGACATTAGTGATTCATGACTGGGGCTCAGCCTTAGGCTTCTATTGGGCGCAGCGCCATCCGGACCGCGTCAAAGCGCTGGTCTATATGGAAGCGATCGTGCAATCGTTGCGCTGGGAAGATTGGCCTGAAGCGGCGAGCAACATTTTCAAAGTGTTCCGTTCACCAGCTGGCGAAGAGGTGGTTCTGCAAAAGAACGTTTTCGTAGAACGCGTCCTGCCCGCCAGCGTCATGCGCAAGCTCACCGAAGAAGAAATGGCGACGTATCGACTTCCATTCCAAGAACCCGGAGAATCACGACGCCCTACCCTTACCTGGCCGCGCCAGATTCCCATCGATGGAGAACCTGCAGACGTAGTTGCTATCGTTGACAGTTACGCCAAATGGATGGTGACCAATACGATTCCCAAACTGTTCATCAATGCAGACCCAGGGACGATTCTGACCGGTAGGCAACGCGAGTTTTGTCGTACGTGGCCGAATCAACAAGAAGTGACAGTCAAAGGCTTGCATTTCATTCAAGAGGATTCGCCTGAGGAGATCGGGCAGGCGATTGCAGGGTTTTTATCACGTTTATAGAAATGGAGGAACTTATGGCCTACTCAACTATTCAATTTGACATCAAAGACAATATCGCCCGTCTCACTCTCAACCGTCCGGACAGCGCTAACGCACTCAACCTTGAGATGAGCAAAGATCTGATGCACGCGGCGCTCGAATGCAGCGAAAACTCTGCAGTCCGCGCCGTGATCATTACTGGCAACGGTCGCATGTTCTGCGCTGGCGGTGATCTCAAAAGTTTCGCCGCTCAGGGCGACAAGCTAGCGTATCATCTCAAAGAGGTGACTACCTATCTGCACGCCGCCGTTTCCCGTTTCACCCGCATGGACGCGCCGGTGATCGCCGCCGTGAACGGCACGGCCGCGGGCGCAGGCATGAGTCTCGCCTGTTCGTGTGATCTTGTCCTTGCAGCAGAGTCGGCCAAGTTCACCATGGCCTACACGCGCGCCGGCCTGACCCCGGATGGTTCTTCGACGTATTTCTTGCCACGCATCGTTGGTCTGAAACGCGCGCTGGAACTCACGATGACCAATCGTCTTCTTTCCGCGCAAGAAGCCGAGCAATGGGGCATTGTCACCAAGGTCGTCGCGGACGCGAATCTGCAAACCGAAGCCGATACGCTCGCAGGACAGCTCGCCTCCGCCGCCACCGGCGCGCTGGGCGCCACCAAGCGACTTCTCCATAACGCTTGGAACGATACCCTCGAAACGCAAATGGAGTTGGAATCTCAAGCGATCGGAGCGCGCGCTCATACGCACGATGGCCCTGAAGGCATTACTGCGTTTTTGGAGAAGCGGGCGGCAAAGTTCACGGGAAAGTAGGAACAACTCCATTCTTCCATTATCATAGTCTGCATCTTCAGAAAGATTCGCTCTTTCTTCGTTAATAGTGTATAAACAGGATAAATAGCATTGGAGGGAGAGAAAAGCTGAGGCTGGGCAAATGGCGATCGACGTAGTTTTAGGAGAACCCCAGGAGAAACTCTTTCGCCAAGTGATATCCAGCTTAGAAGGGCTTGGCTATCGTGGCGACCTGCTGCTCCGGGCTTATTCTTTTGTGGATTGGTTTCTGCCTGAAAATCCACAAAGGCAAGTACCTGCTGCCGCTTTTGGCCGAATTCCTCAGGCCTATGATAGCGCTTGCTTCGCTGTGGTACTCGCAAATGGGAAATCAGGAACCGAACTCATCAATGACTACCGCGCCCTCGGTGCTCCTCTCGCTTTTGAAGTTAAAAACGACGGTGTCGTTCTCTGGAAAGTTGGAAGGACCTCAGACTCCACAGTAGAGCAGCGTCGCATCCGCCCTGATACATTAGAGCGAGTCTTCCAAGACCACAGAGATGAGTGGTCTTACCAGGGTATTCTCCGCCTTAAAAATATCAGCTTTCAACGCGAGTCGAGACAGCTAGATTTCATCGATCTCGGCCTTATTCCCGCGCTTGAACGAGAAATTAGTACAAAGCTGAATGACCTCTTAAGTGAGGTCATCGCAGAAGCAATAAAAGTCTATAAGAAAAGCACCCACCAACAACCCAGCGAGCAAGAACTCTTCCGTTTGATTTTTCGTTTTCTAGCAGCCAAGGTATTACATGACCGAGGTGTTCCGCCATTTCGTAATTTTTCGGACTTTTCGGACGTGTCAGAAGTTCTGAAAGGAGTAGGTCGTTATTATGGAGAAAACGAACAACGACCTATTCTCCAGGATACTGAAACTCAGAAAGTCATCGCCAACGATATGTGGAGTCGCGTGGACTTCCGTAATCTTTCTGTTGAGGTACTGGCATATATCTACGAACACACTCTTGTAGATAAAGCTGTCCGTAAAGAGATGAGTATCCATAGCACTCCACACAGCATTGCACGTTATATTGTCCATCGCCTGCCATTCGAGGATGTCGGTGAAAATGAACGCCAAGTAGTGGAGCCATTCGCAGGCCACGGAATTTTTCTTGTGGCTGCTCTTCAGCGCTTGCGAGATCTTTTGCCTGGCGACATGAATGCTCAAGAACGCCACCGCTACTTTGTAAAGATGCTCCAAGGTTTTGAGCTGGATCCCTTCGCGCGAGAGGTAGCCAATCTTTGCTTGATGCTAGCGGACTTTCCGAATTCTAACGGATGGCAACTTTATCAAGAGAACGTTTTCGAATCTCAGAAGTTTACTTCCGCTATCAGAAAAGCGAGAGTCATTCTCAGCAACCCGCCTTTTGAGGATTTTTCGTTTGCTGAGCGTTCTCGGTATCAGGAGCGGCGGTCGGTCTCGAAGCCGGCAGAGTTTTTATTTCGTTTACTTGAACATCTCTCGGCACAAGGCATGCTTGGGCTGGTACTTCCTCGGCAGTTTATCGATGGTAAGAGTTACCGAGAAGTCCGGAAATTGCTGGCTCAGCGTTTTCAAGAAATCGAAGTTGTTGCACTTCCAGACCGAGTTTTCCGTGTCTCTCAATTAGAATCAGCGTTGCTAATTGCAAAGTTTCCGCATCTCGACTCTCACCCCAGTGTAACTGTTTCCTATACTGAAGTAGCAGACAAGGATCGTGAGCGGTTTCTAGAGGAATATAGTTACACTCGGAGAGAAACCCAGGAAAAGGAAGTTCAAAGGGCCAGAGAAAATTTCGCCGTTGTCGCGTTGAGAGAAATCTGGGATCGACTATCTAGCTTCCCTCGCTTGGGGGAAGTGGCTGAGATTCACAGAGGCGTTGAGTGGCAGCCTCCATTTGATCCTGGGAAGTATTTGTCTACGACCAAGAAGCCAGGGTTTGAGTTGGGACTTAATAGCGTCGCAGGGAATTTTTTGAGCTTTCAGACTCCCCCGACTATCTATCTTTGCACGAAACGAGAAGACAGAAGAGGAAACGCATTTGATCTCTCTTGGAATCAACCCAAGGTCATAATGAATGCGGCAAGAGTTTCTCGCTCATCTTGGAAGATTGCTGCTTTCTCTGATGAAATTGGCCTTGTCTGCTCCCAAAGATTTCATGCTTTATGGCCCAAAAAGCATATGTGGTCAACGAAAAGTTTGGCAGCGGTATTAAATGCACCTGTTGCCTGTGCCTTCGTTGCCACTCATGAGCCAGCACGAGACATTCGAAAGCAGACACTCAAAACTCTGCCTCTTCCTCGCTTTGGAACAGCGGAGATTGAAGCTTTAGATCGCTACGTTGATCACTACCTTCGTGTTGTTAAAAACCTATCTTCAGTAGAAAAAAGTTTATTCGATGAGGAATTGATTGCGTCAAAAGTCGAAGATGCAAAGCAAATTTTATTACAAATCGATGCGCTTGTGCTGAAGGGTTACAACCTGCCTCCACGGTTAGAACGACAACTGCTTGACTTTTTCCAAGGATCGCAGCGGCCTGTCCCCTTTCCATTTACTGAGTACTTTCTAGAGTCTTTCAAGCCAACAATTCCACTTTGGATGTACGTTTCCCCAGAGTACAAAA
>CAZUFQ010000022.1:0-17225 GCA_964618735.1 uncultured Enterobacteriaceae bacterium | reverse complement strand
ATCCGACCACATTTGTAGGGTTATGGCGCGCATATCCTTTCCCCTCACACGAACAAGGAATTGCTCTCAGGTATTCTTGGGACCTGACAAGTCGTCATTCGTGGGATCTATGGTCGATGCCGTCAAGTCACACCGCTGTAGCGGCAGTGATGAGCGTCTTTCTCTACGTCCTCTACCCGCGGTTACGACCATTTTGCATTGCGATGGTCATCATTGTTGGTTGTGGTCGCGTGTTGTTCCACGAGCATTATCTGACCGACGTACTTGTCGGCGCAGTTGTTGGGTATGTCCTTGCGCGTCGAGTGATTGGCGAGCATTGGGGTATGCGCGCAAGTGACTGGATACGGCGAACATTGGCAGGAGATAAGGCGCCGGCAACTTCTATTGTCGACGTTGTAGACTGAGTGTTGTATGGCGAATGCATATTCTTCACAAGAGTTGATGGCGGTGGTGTTGGCGCGTGAGCTGCACGATGGCGACGTGTTGAGAGTGGGCGTGGCCATGCCTGTCGTTGAGGCGGCCGTGCGGCTGGCGCATATTATGCACGGCCCTAATATGGAGCTCGTCTTTTTGGGCGCGCGGATGAATGTCTTTCATCTCAATAGCTTGCCCCTGCCTGCCTTTGGGTGGGACCGGCGTGTCGTGCGGTGGGCGGAGTCGTACAGCGACTCGGGTCATCGTTTTGATCGCGTCAAGGATTGGGACCGGCACGTATTTTTCATTGGCGGCGTACAGGTTGATCCTTATGGGAACACCAACTTGATCGGCGTCGGTTCGGATTATCAGCATCTGAAGTTTCGTGGCCCGGGTTCGGTCGGCACCCCCACGCTCAGTACGCATGTGGGGCGCTACTACATTGTATTGAACTCGCATACACCGCGGATTTTTGTGGAAAAGTGTGATTTCATTAGTTCCTACGGATGGGGAACTGGCGGAGCCGATGCGCGGAAAAAACTGGGCTTACCAGGCGGCGGCCCTCGCTATTGTGTGACGCCTCTCTGTGTGATGGATTTTGCTGAAGAGACGAAACGCTTGCGTTTACGCTCTGTTCATCCTGGAACATCCGAGGCTGAGGTGCAAAAGCAAACTGGTTTTGCGTTGACGACGTCATCTAATGTGACAGTAACCGAGCCTCCAACCGACGAGGAACTGCGCGTATTACGCACTCGAGTTGATCTCACTGGATTCTTGCGTCGTTCATGATGGCAGCAAAGGAGGAAAAAGCGTGGCCAGACACAAGATTCTCGATATGGAAAAGAGAAGAGACCGCTCCCGACGCTATGCTGGTTATTTATGCACCCTCGCCAATGGGCAGAAAGTACACGCGTGGGTGTCAGCGGACGAATTGGACGTCGAATTTCACGGCATCGATCTCAAAGCGGCGTGCAAGCTTGCCGTTGAACGCGCCGCCGAAAAAGATCTTGCCGCTGGAGAAGTGCTGGTGCCGCGCGCTTTGCTCATCGAGGTGGAACAGCAAGAGCAGGCAGGCGGACGAGCACGATAGAGCAATACCGAGTAAGAAGTAACGAGTCACAGAGGTTTCGGGTTCTTCACTCAGAACTCTGGACTGTCTAAGACACTGAGGCCTGTTTCTTCGCGAGCGGCGCAGACACGGTGGTTGTTGCCTCAGCGATGGCAAAGCGTGGCTTAAAGAGCGACACCATCGAGGGGATAAAGACCAATGCACCGATGACATGCAAAAAGAGGATCAGCGCGAGCAGCATAGCCATCTCTGCTTGAAAACGCATTGGGAACCACAGCCAGAAAATGACGCTGGCTGTCAACGTAGTGCCAGTGAACAGGATCGCTCGACCTGTTGTCATGAGGGCTTCTTCAATAGCTCGATCAACATCGGGAAAGCGTCCATACTCTTCGGTGATACGAGAGAGCACATAGTAGCCGTAATCGATGCCGATGCCGATCCCGATCGCCGCGATGGGCAGCGAGTTGATGTTCATATCAACGCCGGTCCAGTACATAATCGCTTCCGTCAGCGGTTGCGCGACAATTGAAGGAATCATCACGATTAAGGCTCCAGCCAGAGACCGATAGGTGAGAAAACTCAATACAAAAACGATGACCAACACGAGATACAAATTCACACGGTAGGACCACTCCACCTCCTCATTCACGGCGGCGAGAATACCAAAGAGTCCCCCGGCTAACCGGAAGTCCAATTTCTCCGAAGGATGAGCAGCAATGTATTCCTTCGCCTGAGTGAGGGCGTTCATAATAGTGTCGTGCGTATAATCTTTGAAGAAGATAGTAATAGTGGCGTTTTGGAAATCTTTATCGACAAATCGTTCAAGCGCCGGCGCTCCCGAAGACATGAGAAAGTAGGCGAACATGTTGCCAATCGCATGTGAGTCATTTGGGACGATCGCCCATTTAGGAATACCTTCCTCAAACATGCGGTAGAGTTGACGAATAACGTCCACGCCGCTCGTGCTGCCGCCTGCCAAAGGATTAGCGCGTTCCATGTGGCGTTGAAAATGTTCCAGGGCGTTCAGAGCGTTCACATCACGAAAGACGCCGGGCTCTCGTCCTTCGGCGATAATCGTGAGTGAGGAGATCCCCACGAATCCTTTCCGTATAATGCCGTCATAGGCGACATTATATGGATGATTAGGGTAGAAGAGCGCTTTTCCGATCGATACATCGCCAATCTTGAGCTGCTTTGCATAGTAGACGCCGACAATGAGTGCGACGACGAACCCCACGACCATGACGTAGCGAGCGTTCCCGCGGCTAATCTTGACGAGGCCGCGGTTAATCGTGGTGTAAATTTTATCAGAGAGGCGTTTACCGGCTTTGGGATCGCGTCGAGGCGGATTTACAAAAGTCAAAATGATGGGGTGTAGCGTCACCACGCTGACCGAAATAGTAAAAATCCAAAAGCTGGAGACAAACGCAAGTTTCTGGACGAGCGGGATGTGGGCGACCGCAAGGCTCAGAATGGCAAAACCGTCTGCGGCAATGGAAACGAGCGCTGGCGAGAACAGTCCAAGATAGGATTGTAAAATAGCCGCGTCTTTATCGCCAAGCCGGAAGTACTCCTCGTGATAGCGTTCCATGGACTGCACGGAATGAGACAAAGCGCGGGCAGTGATCAAAAGGAACACCACAATCATCAGTAGATCGATGGAGAATCCCAACGCACCGGCAAAACCGAGCGCCCAGAGGGTGCTAAGCGTACCGGAGAAGAGGGGAATGAGCACGCCTTGCATGGTGCGGAAGTAGAACCAGAGCAGTAGAACGATCGAGAGAATGGTGAGACCGGTAATATAGAAAATCCAACTCTTATAACTGAAAATCCAGCAAAACAGCATGGG
The DNA here is from genome assembly GCA_964618735.1 of uncultured Enterobacteriaceae bacterium. Classification (GTDB taxonomy): domain Bacteria; phylum Desulfobacterota; class Binatia; order Bin18; family Bin18; genus SYOC01. The sequence continues at coordinate 13,893 of CAZUFQ010000022.1, read as the reverse complement.
AAACCCGGTCATAAGAACCGTGTGATTGGCGTCGGTTTCTTCCTGCTGGAGTTTAAACAATCGCTCCTTCATTTTGCCGAAATCGAGCCCCGACTCCCAGAACCCGGCGGTGATAATCGCCATCTTGTTGTCACGAGAGACAAAGAAATCGAGAATGCCGTCATTATGATAGACCGCCTTCTTGATGCGCGCCGCTTCTTGCGGCGTATGGGGCGGGCCGGGGAAAAACAAAGGAAGCACTTTCACGCCGGTCGTGGTGATAATGATATTGCGAACCTTGGGGTGGGAGATCGACAACACCTGCCAGGGATTTACTCCGGGAGTTCCCATGATCGCCAAAGTGAGTCGATCAATCTTATTAAGTGTTTCAACATTGAAGATATCGCCGTCTTTCACCTCGACGCTGGTGACCAGCACGTTGGCGGAGCCAAACATCCGCACATGCTTCCTCGCGAGCTGGGTATAGGGATGCGCCGGGGGATAAAAGTCCAGAAAATTCATTTGGATTTTCGTGTTGGAAAGTTCGTACCCCAAGAAAAACGTCACCAGAGCCGACAGTATAAGCACTGGCCAACGGTGACGGAGGAGGAAGCGCACATAGGCTTCCATCCATTTACGCGGCAGCATGATTTGCCCTCCTAATGGCGTCCATCCTGCACCATTTTAGTTGAGTGCCTCTCGTGCAGAGTAGAGCGACGGCAGGCTATGCTGGTCCTGACAGCATGTCAAGGGTTTGAGAGCACATAGAACCACCAAAAAAGCGCCGGCGACCTTGCCGTCAATGTTCCTCTTAAGTTGATGTTGTAGCGTTGGTCTTTGCGCCTTTGCTCGCGTAGCACTCCTTATTGAGGCGCGAGTGCTTCGATCGCGCGCTCATCTGGACGCGCCCCGCCGCGAGGATTCAGAGGAATGATGCTTACATGCGAGGCCCCGGCCTGGATCTGTTCGGCAAGGCGCTGGCGAATCTTGTCTTCGTCCCCCCAAGCAATGATCGCGTCCACCAAACGATCGCTGCCGCCATTGGTAAAATCTTCGTCGCTAAACCCCAACCCTCTGAGACGATGAATATAGTGATCGATCGCCATGTACGTCTGCATGTAACGCCGTGCAAGCGCACGGGCTTTGGTTGCATCCGTTTCTAAGAGCACCACCTGGATAGCGCACAACCACGGATCAGGTCCCATCGCTACGCGCACTCGGCGCACTTGCTCGGTCGTGGTGAAATACGTCAGCGTCCCCTTCGTTGCCGTTGCAGCAAGATTCAGCATTTTCGGCATCATCCCCGCCAGCACGATCGGAACCTCATGCCGCGCCGCCGGCGCTGAGTAAGGAGAAGCTTTCATTTTCGCCAAATAGTCTCGCATAAAGGCGACAGGTTTATCGTAGCCAATGCCGCGCCGCGCATTGTAGCCTTTGTTGCTCACGCCTAAGCCGAGAATAAAACGGTCCTCGAACAGCTCGGCCAATGTCCTCGCCGCATTGGCCGTTGCGATGGGTTCATAAGTGTAAACAATCGCCACGCCGGTACCAACGATGAGATGATCTGTCCGGCTAAGGACGTAGGAAGATAAAGAGAAAATTTCGCGACCCATCACCTCGGGAACCCACAACACGCTGTACCCAAGCCGCTCGATCTTTTGTGCAAATTGTGCGACTTCTGCGCCGTTGAATGCATCAAGAAACCCGAGGATGCCGATCTTCTGCAAATCCATAAGTCTTCTCCGACCTGCCTACTTCTTTTTCTTGCCGCCTTTGCTTTCAGCAACTGAACTTAGCTTACTGCGCGAGAATCCCGTGTTTCTGGCGACGGCGTCAGCGGCGACATGGAAGATCCAACCTATGAGCGGCCCTCCAATCGCAGCGACCATGAAGGCCCCGATGATGTCTTGATAGCTATGAGGCGGCACGCCTAGATTGCGAAACGTGAGAACGAAAACGATTGCTGCTGCTGTCACCATCACCAGCGGCGGCTCGGCGGCGATGTGCCAAATCTCAACGATATAGGCGCCGACCAGTAAGAGGAAACTGAGCAACCAAAACGTCTTTTCGGGATACGTGTCTCGGTACAGAGAAACTTGCAATGAGGGTGTGAGCTGCGGATCGACCCGAGTGACCGTTAGATGGTATGTTCCTTCTCCTTGACTGACGAAGGGATGCTGCGCGTGATTGTGCAAATGTCGTGTTGTCGTGCTGCCGCGGCGACCGAGGCGTTGACGGGCCAGGGTTTCGGTGAAATTCCCGGTGAATTCTTGAATTTTTTGTCCATCTTTTTCCAGGAGCAGTGTATATCCGCCTTCTCGCCCACCTTCTCCAGCTGCGGCTGCGAAATTCCCTTCGATCACGAGGTCGTACTCTGTTCCACGTACGCCGAGGGGCAAGTCGATCCCTGCATTATCAGTCGTGATCATTCCAGTCGTGATTTCTTGGCCGACGAAAATCGCGAAGTAGAATTGGGCGCAAGTGAGCGTAATCCACACCAACGCGAGTCCCCAGGTGAGCGGTTTATGTCGTGCGTCTACAACAGCGTTAGTGAGGATCGGTTTGAATATCAGGAATCCAACGAGCAGCAACAGCAGCCAGCCGAGTGAGAGCACGCCAGTTGTGTGCGCGATTTCTTCAAAAGCGCCTAGCAGGGCAAGGCAGACGATTGCTGTTATCAGGATAACGGGAATGCCCCATTCGAGGAGCGCCTCTTGCCAGAGGATCATCGTAAGGGGTGGTCTCGTGGCGCGAGGGTTTTTATCGCGAGCTGATGTTGTTGCCATAATTTATCCTTGCATTTCGGGTAGATACCACTGGATGGGACGCCTGCCAATGGCGGGCAGGATGAGGAGTTTCTGTTGCTTTTATCGTTCCAGCAAAGTGGCCACGAGTAGATACATTGTTGTCCCCATTAGATCATTCACCGCTGTAATCAACGGTCCCGAGGAAACCGCAGGATCTTGTCTCAACTTGTGAAGAATGAGCGGTTCAATGGTGCCGATGGTGGCGGCGGCGGTGAGCGCCGACACCATGCCCATGAAGACCGAAATAGTCAAGTGTGAGACCTCGGGGTTACTCATGTTCATCAGATAGCCCAAGCCGCTCGCAATAGAGCCGCAGATCAATCCCAATGAAAACCCTGTACGGGTTTCGGAAAAGATAATCCGTGCTGTCTTGGACAATGAAATAGTGCCGAGGGCGATCGAACGAACGACGAGCGTTGAAGATTGGAGGCCGACATTACCGGCAATCGCAATGATGACCGGAATAAACGCAGTGAGAATGGCCAGCTTTTCCACTGTGGTGACGAACAATTTGGAAATCACCAGCGCTACGAATAGCTCGAAACAGAGGGTAATAAGAATCCATGAGAAACGGAGCCGCACGCGTTTGAAGACCGAATCGTACATGAGGTTGATCTTCTCAACGCTGCCTTGCCGCACTCCTGCAATCGTATAGATATCTTCCGTCGCCTCTTCTTCGAGTACATCCACGACATCGTCGATGGTGATGCGACCGAGCAGCACCCCATCGTGGTTCACCACTGGGAGCGACACCTGGTCGTACCTTTTGAACAAATTGGCAACTTGTTCCTGATCGAGGTCGACCGGCGCCGCGATCACTTGCCGGTCCATGACGTTTTCGACATGCTCGTAGGGGCGGGCAAGGATCAGTTTGCGGAGCGGCAAGACGCCGATCAAGCGGCGCTTTTGATCCACGACAAACACGTTGTGAATATCGGGCGCTTCGTCAATGTGACTACGAATAATCTCAATGGCTTCATCGACCCGTATCCCCTCCAATACCTCGACGCGCTCGGTTTGCATGATGCCGCCGGCGGTGTCCGGCGCGTATTGTAGCAGCTGCTCCATCTCTGCTGACAACTCTTCCGGAACTTGCTCAAGCACGGCGCGCGCTTGTTCTTCCGGCAACGCGCTCAACAAATCGACCGCATCATCAGAATCGAGTCGCTCGACGAGATCGCCGAGCACGGCGTCCGGGAGTTCCTGAGTGAGCGCCTCTTGCGTGAGTGGGGAAACAAAGCTGAGAACTTCAGAGGCCAAGTCCGGAGGCAGGAAGCTAAAGAGCCTTTGCTTGATTTCCTCCTCTTCAATAGCGTCCAACAAGGCGGCGACGTCGGCTGGATGCAGTGCGGCAATGCCAGTGCGGACTTGATCCTCTTGGCCTAATTCGGCCAACATCACCAAGGTCTCCAGCTGGGTTTCACGATCGGGAGTGCTCGGAGTGGAAACTTCAAGATTCATGGAGCATCGTCCTCAGCTGTATCTTCTTCGTCAAGATGGTCGGTATTAGCAGGAAGCTCTGCACTGGCTTCTGCTTCGATAAGCACAAGATGATGATTACCTTTCGGTCCTGTCCCTTCGCTGATATCTATCGCACGTAAACCCGTAGGCGCCTGCGCGGCAATCTTCCGCCACTCATCCTCCCACGTCAAGAGGAAGAACGATGGTCCAGGCGGCGCGAGCGCTCCATTGTACTCCCGAAGGTGACCCCCGGCGTAATCAACCGCGCCTTTATCAAACGCTTTGTTGAAGAACAGCGGCGCCGACCCCACCCGTTGACACACGCGCTCCATAAATGGTCGAAACGTGCGCGCTTCCGCCACAAGCGGTTGGAACACGTTGTTTACTAGCAAAAACGTACTAAACGTGAAAGCTACGAGGACAGCGAAGAGACGTTCCCATTGTTGATGGTGTAGACTTATGAGCAATCCGATAGACGCCGGTCCCACGACACAGAACCACAACAAGAACGCCAGAGCATGCTGCCGGACCACATGAGAGAAAAACGGGAGATTCCCTTGATCTTTGGGATGCAGTAAGGGACGGATGAGCGCGAGCAGGTCGTAGCCAAGAAGCTGGCCAAGCACTATGGCCATTGCTACTAAGACTGTCAGAAAACACAGATATCCGCCGCCGCGCAGCAGCCACGAAAGAACGCCCGGAAGTTCGACCGCGCCGCGTCGCAATTCTTGCCACCACACGCCCAGGAGCAGAGCTACAGCTGGATAGAGGGGAAGGATGTACACCGTGCGTTTGCCACTCGCGGCGGAATAGAAAAGGAAAATCGTCGTCGCCCAGACCAGGGGATAGAGCAGTTCTCTCTCTTGTAAAACGCTTCGACGTTGGTACAGAAACACGGCGACAGCTGGGAGAAAGAAGCTCCAGGGCGCCATACCGAGAAGCAGGTTAGGAAGGAAATAATAAAAAGGATGTTCGTGCCCGGCCCCGGCGGCATTACTCGATACAAAACGCAAGATGTTTTCTTTCATGATTTGGGTGGCGAAAAATTCTTGTCCACCTTGCCAAAGGGCGAGACCGTACCATGCGCCAGCAATGACAACCACGAGCATGCCGCCAGAGACGACCGAGAACTGTTTCACGAAGCCGAGGTCGCCCCGCAAAGCGAGAAACACTACAACCGTGAGTACCGGAAGGACAGCGCCGACCGGGCCTTTGGCGAGAGTGGCGAGACCAAGCAAAAAAAAGAAAACGAGAGATTGCATCCGACCCACTGTATGACGACGGTAGAGCAACTGGAAGAAGAGGAACGCCATGACCATGCACACCGTCAGCGTCATATCGACCCGCGCCGTCGTAGCGGCGCGCACCCACTCAAAGCTGGTCGCTAACACGAGGGCGGCGATGAGACCGGCCTCCACTCCCCACAGCGAGAGTCCGGTGACATACGTCAGTAGCACCCCAATGATCGCCAGTACTGCAGACGGGAGGCGAATCGTGAGTTCGCTCATGCCGCCCCGGGCGAGCGAGAGCAATGTTCCGAGCCAGTGAAAAAGCGGTGGTTTGGAAGGAATGATATGGCCGTTACGAAGCGGGAGAATCCACTCTCCTGAAGTATAAATTTCCCAGACGACCGTCGCCTCACGCGGTTCCCCTTTCGTATAGAAAGGTAATGTCCCGAGCCCCCACAAATAGAGGACGGCGCAACAAAAAACGAGAGCGAGACCAATCAGCCAAGGAGAGGAGCGCATGAATACACAGTGAGACGGCTCATCAGCCCTTCTTGTTCATTGCGAGGCGCCGCCATAGCCGCTCGGCGCGTATGATGAGCAACCAAATGTTTGGCCGCAGGTTTATGGTGGACCGCAGATTTTTCTCTTGCTCTCTTGACATGAGATGATCGTTTTTTGCTTTTTTTCACTTGTTTCGCGTGTTCAGCGTCGGCTTGGGGCGTTTCTTCGACCTCTGCTTCTGCCTCGCCTTCCTCTTCCTCATTGGCAGGTTGTGTAGAGGGCTCCGCTTGCGGTTGCTTGCTGGTGGCCTCTTCCTGTATAGCATCGGACGGGGAAGCGCCCGGAGGCGAGTTTTCTTCCGGCGCTAACGTATTGCTCTTTTGCGTAGGAGCTGGAGAGGCTGCCGCCGATTCATCTACTCTTTTTGTTGTCTCTGCGGCCGTTTCTGGTTGGGAGTCAACAGCTGAAGGGGACGATGTTTGCCCAGATTCTGCCGGTTGGACATTCACTTCAAGAGTTGGGGGTGGGGATGCGGGTGAAGTAGGAGCAACTCCTCCGTTGTTCTCTTTCTTATGGTCTCGTCCCGGCATTAACGCTGCGAGCACCAGGCGGTGCTTTTTGTCCGGTCCTCTGCCCTCGCTTGTCACGAGATACTCAAATCTTTGGTCCGTGGCTGAGAGCGTTTGCCACTCTTCTTCCCACATGAGCAAATATGCTGGCGACGCGGGATCTTCTTCGACCTTAAGGTCAGCAAGATCGTTTGTGTAGGATGGAATATGGCGGTTGGCGTAAAAGATCGCGCCGTAGTCGTAGGCGTCTTTGTAGAAATAGAGGGGAGCATTTTTGACTGTTGAACGGACGCCTAACATAAATGGTTTGTAGGTTCGTTCCTGAGCAAGCAGAGGGTGAAACAAGGCGTTAGTGAAATAGAGGGACGAGGAAGCGGCGATCATCAAGGCGGCAAATACATACATCCACTGGTCTCTTCTCAGTCCCCAGAAGTACCATCCGATGGAGAAAGCCAACATCAGCAACCAAATGAGAACGACAAAAAACTGGCTTTGTAGGCTATACGCCACCAGGGGGATATTTTCTTGATCCCGCGGATGGAGGAACGGCGAGATGATGTGATCAAGGTCAAAACCTGCACTGTGGGCAGTCAAGAAGAGGAGTAACAAAGCAAACAGGGCGCATAAGACGAACGCATTAACCCGAGCGAGAGGCTTCGCCAAAATGGATGAAATAAGCTTCCTATCGACCAATTCTTCCCACCAAAGTGCGAAGAGTAACGCGACCGGTGGATAGAGGGGAAGAAGATAATTGGTGCGCTTTCCTGAAGCAAGCGTAAAGAAGATCAGACCGACAATAAACCAGATCAGAAGATAGCGTGATTTAGGCTCTCGCAGTTCCTTGCGAGAACGATAGAAAAAATGCGCTAGGGCTGGGAAAAATAGACTCCACGGAAACATCCCCGCAAAGAGCGCGGGAATATAATAGTACCATGCGTGATCTCGGCTGGGTCCGCCTTGTTCATTTTCAAAGAACCGATAAACGTTTTCATTGAGGATTTGCTGACGAAAAAACGCCCATCCTGCTTTCTCCCAGGCCAGCAAGTACCAGGAGACCGCGGCCACGGTAATAATGACAGCCCCTTCCAGAAGCCGCAGCTGCCGAATAAAACGTAAATCTCGGGAAAAAACCAAAAAAGTAAAGCTCACGAGCGCTGGCAGAACAATGCCTAGAGGACCTTTGGCTAGGGCAGCAAGGCCAACGAAGAAATAGAAAAGATACAGCGTGCTTCGCCGGGCTGCTCGCTCTTCCCACACCTGAAAGAATGTGAATCCTGCCGCGGTAAGAAAAAAGACTAACACCATGTCGCTGCGCGCATACGTCGCCCAACGAAGCCATTCTGGCGAAGTCGCAACGACAAGGGAGGCAAGCAGCCCCACTCGCCAGCGCCATAGCCGCTGCCCAAAGAAAAAAATCATGAGGACGCTGCCTGTAGCAAAAAAAGCCGAAGGCGAGCGCACCGCAAATTCGTTCGCTTTGCCGCTGATCCACGCGATCAACGCGCCGCACCAGTGGAAAAGCGGCGGTTTGAGGGGAATCTCCGTCCCGTTGCGCAGCGGAAGGACCCATCCCCCATCGTTCACCATCTCCCAGACGATCAACGCCTCTTTTGATTCTTCGTAATTATAAAAGGGAATCTGGCCCAGCTCCCAGAAATAGAGTAGGAAGCATAAAAGCAAGAGGCCAGCAACCGTTTGCTGAGTTCGCTGCGGTTCATTCATGCTGCACCTCGAACTGCTGCACAGGCACTATCTGCTTGTCTCTAGCCTGTCAAACCCCTATGCATCCTTGTCCGTTGACAGAGACCCAACTGCTTCCTAGGGTGGACCTCATGCGTATAGTTGGAATGGCGTTATGGATGCTAGCTGCCTGTTTAGTCGGCAGTATTGGCGGCTACTATGTTGCTGATCATCGAGGAACTGAAGAAATTGCGCGCTTGACCCAAGAGCGTGATAGCAGCCTTATTCGCGAACACGAACTCAAGGCGCAATTAACTGACGCGCTGGCTGCACGGGCTGCACTTGCGCAGGAGGCGCAACAGCTCCAGGAAAATCTCTCCGAGCGTCTCAAACGGTTGGAAGACGTTGCGAATCGACTCACTTCAGAAGATAAACAGCGACAGGAAGGAAGAGGGGAGTAACGAGACGAGGCTGGCTTTAAACATTACGCAAGATGCCCATCACGTGTTGCGTGATTAGGAAAGTTGCTCTTACCTAACGAGATTCTTCCCGGCGTAAAATGTGAAACTCAGACAGCAGGCGACTCACGCGTTCTTGTTCAGAGGTATAACGTCGCAGGTGCAAAAATAATTTTACGAGTTCATCTTCGCCCGCTTCTTCTGCCGGTTGCAATACTTTTAAGAGTTCGTCGACAAGACTCGGAAATTTCTCGCTTGGAATGTAGTAGTGCGCCCAGCCGAACTCACAATGGCGGTGCAGAATTTTGGCGATAGTTTTCTCGAGACTTTCTCGTCCCGCCATAAGTGTTGTCCCTCCTTGGCATGTATGGCCCGCCGCTACCTTAATGAGTTGGGGTTTACGAGTCAAGGCAAAGGCCCCTCTTTCCTTGCCGCGGAGTTTCTGACACACAGTCCGGCGATGGCAAAGCATTCAAACCAAGCCGGTCCTGCGATCCAACCGGCCCACCCATCTACAGTCCGCGCCTTTCAACGTCGCTTGATTGCATGGTATCAACAACACGGACGTGATCTGCCGTGGCGTCGTACTCGCGACCCCTACGCGATTCTCGTATCGGAGATAATGTTGCAACAAACGCAAGTGTCTCGCGCCATGCTCTATTACGAGCGTTTCCTGACGCGATATCCAACTGTAGAAGAACTTGCGCACGCCGATGAAGGAGAAGTCCGTGAAACCTGGGAAGGGTTAGGTTATTACAACCGGGCGCGAAACTTACAACGGGCGTCTCAGGAAATCCTGGCAAAGCATGAGGGACGATTTCCCAAAACACATGAAGACTTAACTGCTTTACCCGGCATTGGCGATTACACCGCTGGCGCCGTACGGAGTTTTGCGTTCCATCAGGATGCGGCCATCCTTGACACCAATGCCGCCCGCGTACTCACGCGGTTTTTTGCCCTTCCTCCTGAACAGCAAACGAACCGCTTCTTGTGGAGCGTAGCGCGTCGCGTTACTCCAGCTGGGCAAGCTCATGTGTTTAATCAAGCGATTATGGATTTGGGCGCTACTATCTGTGTGGCGCGCACCCCACGCTGTGCGATATGTCCAGTGAAAATACGCTGTCGAACTGTACAGGAAAGGCGGAAAGTCAGGAACAAAGAACGTTCGTGAGTCTACGTTATACAAAGAAGAAAAGCATCACAGATAGCTTGTCCGCATGCTGTGGGCGTATACTGAATAAAGACCTAATTGCCAGTAGGAGGGATCCCTATGGAGAAAAAGTCTCGCCGGGCAAAAACCGATGCATACCGCATCCGCACCCGTCTTATTCACGGCGTCTCGGACAGCTCACGTTGGGATTACGATCATCATGTTGTACCGCCCATGTCCGCTTCGACGACCTTTCGCCTTAATTCAGTCTATCGTGGCGCGCGCGGCTTTGCTGCGTTCGCCAACGAAGCTACAGCGATTACGCAACAAGATCCCATTTACATTTACGACCGGCTCGACGAGCCAACGCGCGGCATGTTGGAAGAGTCGCTTGCGCAAGCCGAAGGCGGAGAGGCTGCAGTGAGCTTTGCCACCGGCATGGCGGCGATTAGTGCAGCGTTAGGGGTGACCGTGCAGAGCGGACAAGAAATTGTTGCTCATCGTATTGTGTATGGTTGTACTTATAGTTTGTTGACCAACTGGTTGCCGCGTTATCAAATCACGACTCGGTTTGTGGATCTAACTGATGAAGCAATGCTGCGCTCCTCTTTGAATGAACGGACCCGCGTTGTCTATTTCGAGACGCCGGTGAATCCGACTTTGCAGCTCATCGATATTGCCGTTGTGCGTCGAATTGTGGACGAGATCAACCGAGGAAGAGACGAGCCTATTCTCATTATTGTGGATAACACCTTTGCCACACCGTACTGTCAGCGTCCTCTTGAGCACGGAACCGATATCGTTGTCCATAGTTTGACCAAAGATATTGGAGGCTTCGGTACGGATATGGGCGGTGTAGTGATTGCGCCGCATGAGTTGCACAGTCGACTGTTACTGTACCGCAAAGATTTTGGCGGCGTGTTGTCGTCGAAAAGTGCGTGGTCGTTCCTTGTGTATGGTTTGCCTACGTTGGCGACACGCATGATTAACCAGCAGAAAAGCGCGTTGAAGATTGCGCAATTTCTTGAGCAGCATCCGCTGGTTGAGCGCGTGCTGTATCCAGGCCTTGAGAGTTTCCCGCAACACGAACTCGCAGTGCGCCAGATGAGCGACTATCGAGGAAAATTTGCTCCCGGCTCTATGCTCTATTTCACGTTGCGCGACCAGGGCAGTGATAATCGAGTAGCCGAGACTTTTATTGATTACATTGCCGAATGGTCCTACACCATCACTTTGGCTGTCAGTTTGGGACATGTGAAGACGCTGATTGAGAATCCCTATTCGATGACTCATGCCGCATTGCCAACAGAAGAAAAGCTGGCGCGCGGAATAGAACCGGGCGGTATACGTCTTTCGGTCGGTCTTGAAGATTGGCAGGATATTATTGAGGATCTACGTCAGGCTCTTGATGCAGTGGCGGTATTGAATACTGGCCATAAGCCTGCCGCTGCCGCCGGGCAGCATCATTGAGAGACGCGTCGGCTTTCATATGTTCGTCTCTTTTCGTGCCCAGGCTTTGCTTGGGTGCGAGGCCGAATCAAGAGAACGTTTTTCTCCAGCCTTATTTTGTGAGTATATCCACCGCTGATTTTTCTAGATTTTCTGAGAGAATTTGACCTTGGCGTACTTCTTCCGTATAGTGAAAACCCGTAGCTGCAATCCCTAACCAAAACAGAAAAGGGTCTTTTGAGTGAGCGTAGAAGTCGCTGCTCTTATTCCAGCTCGCTACGGATCAACTCGTTTCCCTGGTAAACCTCTGGCGTTGCTTCGTGGCAAACCAATGATCCAACACGTCTACGAACGGGCGCGCTTGGTGCATGGCCTGTCCTGTGTGTTGGTGGCGACCGATGACGATCGCATTGCGGAAGTGGTGAAAGCGTTCGGCGGCGATGTGGTTATGACGCGTGCTGATCATCCGACTGGGACTGACCGCTTGGCTGAAGTCGCGCAACAGCTCAGCGCTGCAGTGATTGTCAATGTGCAGGGCGACTTGCCCTTATTTCCTCCGGCGATGGTGGAGGACGCGGTGGCCGCGCTGATCAACGCCCCGACCGCAGTAATGTCTACGGTAAAGACGCCGATCCGAGACCTTGCGGAATGGCAGAATCCAAACGTGGTGAAAGTAGTAACCGATCGGGAGGGTGTCGCCCTCTATTTTTCGCGTAGCCCGATTCCCTTTCGCCGTGATCAACAAGCACGAAGTCAAGAGCAACAGGCGCCTCTGGGATTTCGGCACATTGGGCTATACGTGTATCAACGTGATTTCCTCTTCCGTTTTACTCGCCTGCCGCGCACGGAATTGGAACAAAGCGAGCAGCTTGAACAGCTCCGCGCCCTGGAGTGGGGATATAAGATCACAGTGAGTGAGACCGACCGACCAACAGTCGAGGTTGACACGCCAGAAGATTTGCGACGCGCAGAGGAGACTATGCCATGAGCACGAATTCCAGAGAAGGACGAAAAACGAAATTTATTTTTGTTACCGGCGGGGTGGTTTCTTCCCTCGGCAAAGGCTTGGCCGCGGCGTCAATCGGCGGCTTGCTCGAAGGCCGTGGCCTGAAAATTACGCTGCTGAAAATGGATCCTTATATCAATGTGGATCCAGGAACAATGAATCCCTTTCAGCACGGCGAAGTGTATGTAACTGAAGACGGCGCCGAGACCGATCTCGATCTGGGCCACTACGAGCGCTACGTCTCGACTACACTGAGCCGTAAGAACAGTTTTACTACCGGTCAGGTATATGACACAGTCATTAACCGGGAGCGCCGCGGCGATTATTTAGGCGGGACAGTGCAGGTAATCCCGCATATCACCGATGAAATCAAGCAGCGTATTCTTGCCGCCGCTGTCGGGTTTGATGTGGCGATTTGCGAAGTCGGGGGCACGGTCGGCGACATTGAAAGCTTGCCGTTCTTAGAAGCGATCCGACAATTTCGCTGGGATTGGGGGAGGGAGCATGTGCTCTATCTCCATCTTACGTTGGTGCCTTTTATTGCCGCGGCCGGAGAACTCAAGACGAAGCCGACCCAGCACAGCGTGAAAGAATTGACAAGTCTAGGGATTCAGCCGGATGTGCTCCTGTGTCGCACCGATCGTTATCTCGATCCAAAAGTGAAAGCGAAAATCGCTCATTTTTGTAATGTTGACGAGAATTCAGTTGTGACCGCCAAAGATGTAGAGTGCATTTATGAAGTGCCGCTGGTGTTTCGCGAAGAAGGGCTCGACGAGCGCATCGTCGAAAAGCTCAACATGTGGACAGGCGCTCCCAACCTGAGTAAATGGGAGAAGATTGCCCAAACTTTCCGCAATCCCCGCGAGCGTGTGCGCATTGCCATGGTGGGGAAGTATGCAGACCTTATCGATTCCTACAAAAGCATCAACGAAGCGCTAGCGCATGGCGGGTTCGCCAATGAATGTCGAGTAGAGGTTGACCACATCGATTCCGAGCGTTTAGAAGCTGGGGCCATACCCGAAGCCGTGCGTAAAGCTGATGGCTTACTTGTGCCAATGGGATTTGGGCAGCGCGGCACCGAAGGGAAAATCGCCGCCGTGCGGTACGCACGAGAACAGGGCTTGCCGTTTTTTGGCGTCTGCTTTGGTATGCAGATGGCTGTGATCGAGTTTGGCCGCAACGTCTGCGGGCTGACTCGGGCCAATTCTATCGAAGTTGACCCGGAGACGCCGCACCCTGTTATCGCTTTAATGGATCAACAACATGGTGTGGAGAAAAAAGGCGGCACCATGCGCCTGGGAGCATACCCGTGCATGCTCCAGGAGGGCAGCTTGGCGGCGCAACTGTATGGCAGGAGACAAATCTCCGAACGCCATCGCCATCGCTATGAATTCAACAACGCCTATCGAGAGATGTTCCTCGCCAAAGGGATGGTGTTCAGCGGGTTGTCTCCCAATGGGGCTTTGGTCGAGATTGTTGAACTCCGCGACCATCCCTGGTTCGTGGGGGTGCAGTTCCATCCTGAATTCAAGTCTCGCCCCTTTGATTGTCACCCGTTATTTAAAGGGTTCATTCGTGCGGCGCTGCAACGGCAGGCTCATGTA
>CAZUFQ010000021.1:16017-17507 GCA_964618735.1 uncultured Enterobacteriaceae bacterium | reverse complement strand
ATGAAAAGCTTACCGTGGACATCCACGGTCTCCGCGCGGGGCGCTGCTTGATCCAATTGATCGCGGCGTTGGCCTCAATTGTTGACCGATAGCCCCGCGCTCGCGGGTCCGTTAGTGGGACCTCCTCGACAGCGCCATCTTCATGATTAATCACCAACGGTGATACGTAATAGCCGCTTGCCTGGGTAAAGTTCAGGGTATTAGGAAGGGGCGATTGGCAAGACTGACCAGGCACGAGGATACCGCCGCTTTCCAGGCACGCCAGGCCCGCGGGTGTGAGACCCGTCGAGGTTTGCCGGCGGCAACTCCCATCGGCAAAGTAACAAGCTCCCACTTCAGCCCCATTGGGGTGGCCCACGCCTGGAACAAATCCGCAAGAATATGTGCCGACCGGAGCCACCCCGCCGGCTGTCGTATCAATTTCGCCGGGAACCCCCTCTAGAAAGCCGGAAAAGAAATCCCATCCGAGGACATGAGGTGTGCCCTTGCCGAAGGGATTGTTAGTCTCTCCCGTGAGGTGAAACTTGCCAAACAGGCCGTTGTCATACCCTTTTTTCTTGAGAATCTGCGGCGTCGTAATCTCAAAGGGTGAGATCTGGGAGTTGGCCAGATCCAAACTGAAAATTGCCGCCAGCACGTTGGTCCGTAGCGGATAACGCCCCTCGAAAAATATGGCGCGGCTGGGTGAGCACTCGGGCATCGCCCAGGTGTTGCGGAAGCGCACCCCGGCGTGCGCGATGGCGTCAATGTTCGGGGTCCGCGGCGGTGTTGCTCCGCCATAGCCGAAGACTTTCATTTGATCGATGCCCACATCATCCATGATGAAAAACAGAATGTTTGGAGTCTTGGGAGTTGTGTGAGGTGAAGCTGCGAATGCAGGCGCCACTAAAGAGTTAAGCAAGAATACCAGTGTGATGCTTGCGGCGAGCTTCACTCGCTTGTATTTCGCTTGTGTCAAAACAATCATGGCTATCCTCCTTATAGTTGTTTGTGTTGTAGCCATACGTGGTAGAGACATTACTGATTGATGAATCCGGGGATTCTCTTTCCTCCTTCCTTTTGTGATAGTGATGCGGGTAAAGGGCATAGCGATATCTCCACTGCTTACCCCGGTCAGATTTCTTCTTCTTCTTCCGATATTGGATTGACCGCCGCCTTCTCAATCTGCGCCAACTCTTGCTCGACGAAGCACCGCAGCTCCTCCCAGGACTGAAACCGCGTCCGGTGACCCGAGGTGATATGCTCGACGCGACCAACAATGGGCGCTGCCTGCCCGACCTCAGCTCCTTGGAACTGCACGACAAAAGCCCGGTTCGCCGGGAATGCGACCGCTTGCGTTTGAGACGGATTTTGGTTATGCCCAGCCATGCGTTTGTTTCCTTCTGTTGCTAGAGTCCTATGTGTTGGGCCACAGAGTAGAAAAACAAACGCTGAGCAGGAAGCGACGAACGCCAAGTTTTCGCTAAGCAACGCTAAGTTTTTGCTAAGCA
>CAZUFQ010000021.1:0-15917 GCA_964618735.1 uncultured Enterobacteriaceae bacterium | reverse complement strand
CAGGAAGCGACGAACGCCAAGTTTTCGCTAAGCAACGCTAAGTTTTTGCTAAGCAATGTCCGCTACAGGGGAGGTCCGGAGATGCGCGACCACGAACACACCGCAAGAAGAGCAGGAGCGGAGGAGATCGGCTTCGGCCCTTTTCGCTTGACGCGCACCCCGTTACGGCTGTGGCGGGGCCGCCGAGAGGTTAGACTCCAACCGCGACAGTTGGCCGTGTTGCGCTATTTAGTGGAGCATGCTGACGCCGTGGTGAGTCGCGAGGAACTGTTGCAGGCGGTGTGGAAAGGAACGGTAGTCACCTCGGCGGCGCTGCAGGTGTGCGTACGCGCGATACGCGCTGCTCTGGGGGACGAGGTGGAGACACCGCGCTACATCGCGACCGTAGGGCGGGAGGGATATCGGTTCATCGGGCAAGTAGTCAGTAGTCAGCAAGAAGAAAATCAAAAATCAAAAGTAGGATTCCTCTCTCCAACACCGAATACCCAGCACCTGGCGCCTAATCTGGTGGGTCGTGACGCTGAACTCGCCCAATTGCACATGTTGTTAGGTAAGGCCTTGCGCGGCGAACGGCAACTGGTGTTTGTCGCTGGTGAAGCCGGGATCGGCAAGACGACGCTGGTGGATGCATTTCTCTCAGGGATTAGGGATTGGGGGTTAGGGGTTGGCAGGGAAGAGAAGAAGGAGGGGAAACGCTCCTATCCTTCAGGTCCCAAGTTCCAAAGACCAATCTCCAATTCCCAACTCCCAACCCCCAGTTTATGGATTGGCCGCGGGCAGTGCCTGGAGCACTACGGCGAGGGGGAGGCGTACTTGCCCATTTTAGAAGCCGTGGGGCAGTTGTGTCAGGGCCCAGCAGGCGCCGACTTCCTGGCGGCGCTACGACGCTATGCACCCACCTGGCTGCTGCACTTGCCTAGCGTAGTGGCGCCAGAAGAGCGGGAGATAATACAAAGACAGGGAGCGGGGGCGACCCAAGGCCAGATGCTGCGGGAGATTGCCGAGGCGCTGGAAGCAGTCAGCGCCGAACGCGGGATGGTGCTGGTGCTCGAAGACCTGCATGTGAGCGATCCTTCGACTGTGGAATTGCTGGCGTATCTCGCCCAGCGGCGGGTCCGAGCGCGGCTCTTGCTCCTCGGGACCTATCGGTCGGTGGAAGTGGTGGTCAGTGACCATCCGCTACGAGGGCGAGTACATGAGCTAGTGGCGCGGGGATATGGCCAGAGTCTCGCTTTGGAGTTGTTGACAGAGATGGAGGTAGAGGCCTTTCTACGCCGGCGCTTGGACACCATCGTATTGCCCGCGACCTTGGCAAGCCAGATTTGGCAGCGAACGGACGGCAATCCCCTCTTTGTCGTTAGCACTGTAGAATACTTACTGCAGCAGGGGCGGCTCATCGCTGAGAAGGGGCAGTGGCGGCTGGAGGGAGACCTGGCCAGCAGCGGCGTACCGGAGACGCTGCAGCATTTGATTGCCAAACAGCTCGACGGACTCTCCAGAGAGCAACACCAGATCCTAGAGGTGGCAAGTGTAGCGGGGGCTACTTTTACAACCGCCAGCGTAGCGGCCGGAGCACAAACAACGTTAGAGGATGTAGACGACGTGTGTGAGGGGCTGGCGCGGCGAGGGCAGTTCATCGCTGAGCGGGGATTGGCAGAATGGCCGGATGGAACGGTGAGTGGGCAGTATGGGTTTCGTCATGCGCTATATCAAGACGTCTTATACCAGGGACTGGGCGCGGGACGGCGGGTGCGGGTCCATCTGGCCATAGGAAACCGTGAAGAAGCAGGCTATAGAACGCGGGCCAGCGAGCGCGCCGCAGAACTGGCGCGGCACTTTACGCAGGGGCGCGACCTCCCGCGAGCCGTACAGTATCTGCTGCAAGCCGGTCAGAACGCATTGCGACTGTCCGCCCATGTCGAAGCACTTAGCCGCTTTACCCAAGGGCTGGCGCTGCTGACGGCGCAGCCAGAGACGCCGGAGCGGATGCAGCAGGAAGTGGGGTTACAGATTGGGGTAGGCGTCGCGCAGATGGCCACCAAAGGGTTCGCCGCGCCCGAAGTTGAGCACGCGTTTGTGCGCGCCCACACGCTCTGTCAACAGATCGGGGATACTCCAGATCTCTTTCACGTATTGATAGGGCTCTGGGCCTTCTACTTCACTCGTGGGGAGCTGCCGACGGCTAAGCCGTTGGCGGAGCGACTCCTGCGTCTGGCTCATACTGCTGACAATTCCGCGCAGCTCGCGGTAGCGCATGGAAACCTGCAATTCACCTTGTACTCTCAGGGCGAGCTGGCGGCGGCGGGTATCCACGGCGAGCAAGCCTTGACCCGGTTCGCGGCCTTACAACCTCTTCCGCTGGTGTTCAGTTATGGCCCCGACCCGGCGGTGCGCGCCCAGAGCTGCGCCGCGATGACCCTGCATGCGCTAGGCTATCTGGATCAGGCGCGGCGACAGAGTGAAGCGGCCCTCGCCGTGGCGCAGAAGCTTGGGCACGTACAGACGATCGCATCAGCGCTGCAAGTAGTTGCGGGTCTTCATGGGTCGTGCCAGGAGTGGGCGAAGATGCAAGCCCGCGCCGCGGAGGTGATGGCATTAGCCGCCGCCCATGGTTTGCCGTTTTGGTGGGCAGTGGGCCAATGCAATCACGGGATCGCGCTAGCCCAGCAGGGTAATACCACAGAAGGTATCAGCCAGATTCGGCAAGGCTTAGCGGTTTACCGCGCGGCCGGGGCCACTATAGGCATTCCGCGGATTTTGGGGTGGCTGGTCGAGGCGTGTGGGCGCGTAGGGCAGATCGACGAAGGGTTTCAGGTACTTGAGGAGATGAGCGCAGTAGTAGAGCAAAGTAATGAGCGGATCTGGGAGGCGGAGTTGTATCGGCGCAAAGGCGAGCTAACGCTGCAAAAGTTCCAAGTTTCAGGTTCCAAGTTCCAAGTTACCGATCCCCGATCCCCGTTGCTCGATGCTCAAGATGAAGCCGAAGCGTGTTTTCTCAAGGCTATCGCCATCGCCCGGCAACAGCAGGCGAAATCGTGGGAGCTACGGGCGGCGATGAGCCTGAGCCGGCTGTGGCAAAGGCAGAACAAAACAGGCGAAGCCCGGCAGTTGTTGGCGGAAGTCTATAATTGGTTCACCGAGGGGTTTGATACGGCGGACTTGCAAGAGGCCAAGGTATTGTTGGAAACATTGAGACACTAAGTTCCTTTCTTTCTCTGCGCGCGAGTTTCCTCTTGCCTTGCACGAAGGCTTCTTAGTCTGTCAACTTTCTACATCACTGACTGTGAAATAAAATGTTGATCCCTCTCCGGGCTGTGACTCCACCCAGATGCAGCCGCCATGTTGTTCAACAATCTTTTTACAGATGGCGAGCCCAATGCCCGTGCCCGGATACTCTTTGCCGTGCGCGCGCTGAAAAACCTGGAAGAGCTTGCCAACGTGCTGCGCGTCAATGCCAATGCCGTTATCGCGCACCGAAAACCGCCAGCAACCCTGTTCCTTGACGGCAGAGACATGAATATGCGGCGGCGCGTCTCCTCGAAACTTCAGTGCATTGCCAATGAGGTTTTGCAGCACCTGCCCTAAGCGTGTGGCGTCCCCAGGCACGGTTGGCAACGGGTCGTGAGTGAGAGCAGCATTACTTTCCTTGATCGCTAGTTGGAGATCTCCACATACATGCGCCAGCAGCGCCTCACAATCGACCGGGGCCAAAGTGGGGTCTTGGCCGCCGACCCGCGTATAGTCGAGCAGAGCAGTCAGCATTGCGTGCATGCGCTGAGCGGCGTCCGTGACAAAGGCGATATACTCGTCCGCCGTCGCGTCCAATTGCCCCTGATAGCGGCGGGCCAGCAGGCGTGCGTAGTTACTCATGGCGCGCAGCGGCTCGCTAAGGTCATGCGAGACGATATAGGCGAACTGCTGCAGTTCCGCGGCTTGCTGCGCGAGGGTCTCCTCCAGGCGCTTACGGTCGTGGATGTCGGTCGTGGTGCCGTACCAGGCTGTGATGCGACCCGCGGCGTCGCGGGCCGGTACGGCGCGGGTGAGGAACCAGCGGTATTCGCCATCATAGCGCCGGTTGCGTACTTCAATCTCGTAATCGGCGCCCCGCTCCAGCGCCTGGGTCCACCGCGCGAGGCAACGGTCCTGGTCCTCCGGGTGCAGCACGAGCGTGGGCCAGTGCCCAGCGTTTTGTTCGGGCGTCATGCCGCAGTAGCGCAACCACTGCTCGCTGGCGTAGGTGATGGTTCCGTCGGGAGCGGCAGTCCAGACCATGGCCGGAACGGCGTTGGCCAGGGAGCGAAAGCGGGCTTCACTCTCCTGCAGCGCGTGCTCGGCTTGCCGGCGGGCGCTGATATCTCGGAAGACGAGGACGATCCCTAACAAACGGCCCTGTTCATTGCGAATGGGCGCGGCGCTGTCGTCAATAGGGCACACGCCGCCGTCTTTGCGAATGAGTATGGTATGATTAGCCAGTCCGACGATCCCGCCCGTGTGCAGCACTTTGGCTACAGGGTTCTCCACCGCTTGACGGGTCTCTTCATTCTGAATGTGGAAGATTTCTGACAAAGGCTTTCCTGCTGCCTCTGCTGTCGTCCAGCCGGTGACCGCTTCCGCCACGGGATTGAGAAACGTCACTTCACCGTGCGGAGTGGTGACGATCACCGCATCGCCGATACTGGCTAGGGTCACCTGCAAATACTCCCGCTGCGCGCGCTCAGCCTCTTGGGATTGCTGCAACGCTGCCGTCCGTTGGGCGAGCGCTTCCTCCGCTTGCTTGCGTGCGGTGATGTCGCGAGCGATCTTTGAAGCGCCAATAATCGCGCCATGCACGTCTCGTAGCGGCGAAATAGTAATAGACATATCCAGTAAACGCCCGTCCTTAGTCCGCCGCACTGTCTCGAAATGGTCTACCCGCTCGCCCTGTCGCAGGCGCGCCAGAATTAGGTCCTCCTCGTCTTGCCGATCTTCCGGCAACAGGCGTCGGATCGATTGCCCGATCATCTCTTCCGCTCGGTAGCCGAAGGTGTGCTCGGCGGCGGCATTCCAACTGGTCACCACCCCATCAAGCGATTTACTGATAATAACATCGTCTGACGAATCGACGATTGCCGCCAGCCGCAGGCTAATCTCCTCGGCCTGTTTGCGCTCGGTAATATCTTGCCCCGCGCCAATGATGCGCACGATGCGGGTATGGGCAGTGTCCCACTCCGGCGCGCTATAGTCCCGCAGCCAGCGCACCTCCCCGCTCTTGGTAATGATACGGTGCTCGCTGCTGCCTGGCAGGCCGGAGAAGAGGGCTAGGAGCCGTTGCAAGACGCTTGGCATATCCTCCGAATGGATCAATCCCTCTAATCCCTCCCGCGCCTCGAGTTCCTGCACGGTGAAGCCCGTCATGCGGTCAAAAGCCTCAGTAACCCACTCGACCGCCACACGGCCGTCGGATTCAATGCGCACCGCGTAGGCGTAATCGGAGACGAGCTCGGAGACCGTCCGATAGCGGTCTTCTGATTGGCGCAGCGCTTGTTCCGCTTGCCGCCGTGCGCTTATGTCACGAAAAACCAGGATGATGCCTAATAACCGCCCTTGCGCATCACGGATTGGCGCGGCGCTATCATCAATCGGCAGCTCCTGGCCGGTTTTTGTACGCAAGACGGTATGATTGGCGAGTCCGACCACTGTTCCTGTGCGCCGCACTTTACTCACTGGATCTTCAACAGGCTGCCGCGTATCTTCATTGACGATGTCAAAAACATCCGATAGCATCCTCCCCTGCGCCTCGTCGAGCATCCAGCCTGTAACTCGTTGCGCGACCGGATTCATGGCTGTTACCTGGCCCCGGGCGTCGGTCACGATCACCGCATCACCAATGCTGGCGAGGGTAGTCCGCCAGTACTCTTGCTGGACACGTTCCGCTGCGGTTGCCGAATGCTGGCGCACTTGCAGTGTACTCATAAGGAACGCAACTAGTAGGAACAGGCTCAAGCGCAACACATCAGCAGAGGTCCCCACCCTTAGAGCGTATAACGGCGGCAGCATAAAATAATTGATCCACAATGCAGATAAGAGGATCGTCAGGAGGGCCGGGCCGCGACCGCCATACCAGGCGTTCAGCATCACGGCGGCAAAGAAGAAGAGAAAAGGGGCGCCTTCAGCGATCGGCGGCAGCAGGAATGTGAGTCCTCCGGCTAAAAAGACGACCAGAACGGCGACACCATAGCGTACAGCTAACTCTCGCAGCGCCTGCGACTCCTCTTCCTTTCCAACCGGTCTCTCTTCCCGCGCCGTTGTTCCACCGGTAGGTTCCTCAATTATTTGTAAGGCCATTCTACGTTTCATAATGTCCCAATAGGAAGTTCCTCTCGGTACATCTTTGGAGGGTTGCGTTCCCAGGCAGACCCTGAGAACGAGATTGAAGCCACTTAGAATCCACCTGCTTTAGCCCTCCGCCAATCGCGCTCGCCGCCCCCACAACTCCACAATCATCTGGACGAGACTCAGGTAGCCCTCTAGATCATACGGTTTTACACAATACACTGCCGCACCCAACTCATACCCCCGTCGCACTTCCATATTATCCTGCGTGCTCGTCCAGATGATGACCGGAATGTGACGTAGCCCGGGATCGGCTTTACACGCGGCCAAGACGTCACGACCATGGGTGTACGGGAGATTAAGATCGAGCAGGATCACGTCTGGCCGCGGCGCTCCTGTATACGGCTCCTCGCGATGCAGGAAGGCCAACGCCGCCCGCCCATCCATGACAAGCGACACCCGGTGAGCGCCGTCATGGTCTCGAATCGCGTCTTCCACGAGGCGCGCATCCGCCAGGTTATCTTCAACCACTAAAATGTGCACGTTTTGCTCCTTCGTCGCGCGCGACAGTAGCCAGTAGTCAGGAGTCAGTAGTCAGCATGGAGCGAGCATAGGCTTCGAGCATGCGACTAACCTCTTCTAATGACTCCATCAGCGAGATTGTGTTTCCGTACCCTAGATCCCGAGAAAGAATCAAGTAATAACGACATTCCTCTAAGGATCCTTGAGCAATGTTATAAAAACGCGCCTTGTCAGCCCGACTCTTCTTTTTAAAGCCCTCAGCAAAATTGGCCGGAATGGATACGGCGGCTCGCCGCAGTTGTGAGGTCAGACCGAAGAGCTCATGCCGCGGGAACTGTTCGGTGAGACGGTACACTGCGAGCACCCACGCATGCGCTTTCTTCCAGACCTCAACCTCAGCGAATGTTTTTGCCGCCATACTGTTCCCTTCTTCTCTACTGGCTACTGACTACCGAATGCTGACTACTGTTTTCCACGTTCATCGCTTCTCCCCTTCTTTGACGTCACTAATAGTGAATATTACGGTGACGCCGCCGCCCGGCGTGGGCTCCAGCCAGATGCCGCCGCCGTGGCGCTCCACGATCTTTTTACACAGGGCGAGTCCAATGCCCGTGCCGGGGAAGCGGTTGCGATCCATGCGTTTGAAGAGGCTGAATAGTTGACCGTAGTACTGCGGATCAATGCCGATGCCGTGATCCCGGACCGCGAACCGCCAGCCTTCCGCCTCCCGCTCGGCCCACAGATGCACTCGCGGCGGCGTACTGTTGTAAAACTTCACGGCGTTGTCAAGGAGTTCCTGAAAGACGAGTTGCAACTGCGCCGGCTGCGCCGTGATGGTTGGCAGAGGCTCGTGCGTAATGGTTGCGGCGCTGGCCATGATTGTCGGGCGTAGCTGCTCCAGAACGTGCTGCACGACCAGTTCACAGTCGGTAGGGGACCACTCCGCCGGGCGCTCATCGATAGTCAAATACTGCATCAGGTCAGTGAGTTGGGCGATCATGCGCCGGGCGGCTTCCACGATAAAACCCACCGCCTCGCTGGTGACGGCGTCAAGGGAGTTCTGGTAGCGTTGGGCAATCTTCTGGGAGTAGAGGCCGACCTGGCGCACGGGTTCTTGCAAATCGTGAGCAGCGATGTAGGCGATTTGGCGCAGATCGGCGTTGACGCGCTCGAGTTCCCGCGTGTGCTGGGCCAGCGTCTCCTCGGCCTGCTTGCGGGTGGTGATGTCTAGGAAGACCCCTAGGCTCCCTCGCACCTGGCCCTGGGCGTCGAAGAGCGGCTTCGCCGTCCCGTACGCGTAGATCTCCGCGCCATCGGCAAAGCGATAAAGGAATTCCACGCCGGGTATGGTTACCCCGTGGGTGGCGGCATATTGCATCGGGAGGTTCTCGGGTTCAATCTCCACCCCGTCAGGGCGACACATGCGGTAGTGCATCGGACGTTCGGACAGCGGGGCGCTCAGGGACGCATTCCCACCGGCAGGCATCCGGAGCATCTCATAGCCTGCCCGATTCCCAGTAATGTGCGCGCCCGCCGGATCATGAGATTGCCAAACGGAGATCGGCAAGAGATCCAGCAACGTCTCCAACTCCTCGATGCGCTCACGCAGGTGGTGTTCCGCCCGCTGGCGCGTAGCGATTTCAGTCTGCAAGGCTGTGTTGACGTGCTCTAAATCGGCGGTCCGCTCTTGCACACGCTGCTCCAGCTCGGCATTCAGCTGGCGTGAGGATTCTTCCAGCTGTTTCCGCATCGTGACGTCCTGCTGCACGGTCACCCAGTATTGCTTGCCCGCTTGCTTCAAGAGCACGGCATGGACAGAAGAGGTGAAGAGCGTCCCATCTTTTTTGCGGTTGGCGACTTCGCCTGTCCATGCGCCAGTGGCCTGTGCGGCGTTCCGCACCTCTTGGAACAACTGGCTGTTTTCCTCTGGTGTATAAGCGTTGAGGATTGCGACGTGTTGCCCGAGTAACTCGCCGTGAGCATAGCCGTTCAAGTCATCGAAGGCAGGATTGGTGAAGACGATCTCGTAGGTGTCAAAGTCCGTCATAACGACGCCTTCGGCCATGTGGTCCAATACCAAAGCGGACATGCGCAGGGCCTCTTCGGCCCGCTGACGTTCAGCGATTTCCGCTTGGAGCGCGGCGTTGGCTTGGGTCAGTTCGGTGGTGCGGGCTTGCACTAAGCGTTCTAACTCTTCCTGACTGCGGTGCAGAATGGCTTCCGCCTCGACGCGTGCGGTGATGTCATGCGCCAGGGACAACAATGAGCGTAACTGCCCCGCCTCATCGAACAACATGGAATTGTACCACTGGCAGTGAATGACTCGGCCATCCTTGGTGCAGTTGCGATTAGTTTTAACCTGCTGCGGGACGCCGCCGAGCGGACCGCGGGTCAGCAAGTACTGCATTTCCTCGATGACTGTTGCTCTATCCTCTGCAAAGATGAACGGTAATTCGTCCAGGCGTTTGCCGCGCGCCTCCTCTGCCGTCCAGCCGAGGAGCTGTTCGGCTTGAGGCGACCATAATTGCACCCGGAATTCACGGTCCCACTCGATGACCGCGAGCGGGGAGTTCTCGATATGCGCGCGGAGTTTATCGTGCGCCTGTCGCAGCGCCGTCTCCGTCCGCTGCCGTGCGGCAATTTCATCTTGGAGTGCAGCATTGGCTTGAGTCAGCTCGACCGTACGCGCCTGTACTTGGCGCACTTGGTGAGCTGACTGTTCCTGTGTCCGACGCAGCGCCGTGGTAAGCCAGGTGATTAAAAGCATCACCAGTACGGCCAGCACCAAGCCTACCTGGTCCGCGAGAGCGTCAATGGCTAGGGAATGAAACGGCGCCAGCCAGAAGTACGCCGCGGCGACAGCGCAGAGAGTGGTAGCCATCAGTCCTGGCCCCAAGCCTCCACACCACGTGCTGACCAACACGGCGGGATACAAGAGTAAGAAGGGCATTTTTTCGCCGAATAGTGGGGCGAGGAGCTCACGGAAGAGCACGGCCAGGCCAACACTCACGAGTGCAATCCCATAGCGCATCAACAGTGACCGTGCGTCGGTCACTGCTAGAGATCGGCGCCCGACTGTCGGTCTCGGGTCATGTTGTCGACCCGGCGGCTCCGGATGCGGCTGCACAAGTGCGCTGGATTGTGACATCGTCATCTCCCCGGCCCGGCGCCTGAGCACGCGGCGCATTTTGGATGAGAGGAGTCCCCTTTTGAGATGATTTGCCTCAGACTTCCTTGTGTTAGCTTGAAGAGAAATTCAGCAAATCGCAGCTTTACTTTCTTTGTCCCCACTTCTTTCTCCTTCAGCGTGTCTCCCACCACACCTACCCTGCATGACCTAAGGATTCCCAGAAGGTGTTCGTAATTCTCACAATGATCCCAAGAACTTGTGCTCGTTGCCTCTTATACTGTAGTCACAAGGCAGCAAGCAAGCCGGAGGGTAAAACGACAAAGTAGGCGCCTTCTATGACGAGCCGCGGGCCAACATCCTTCGGCAAGCTCAGGACAGGCTCTGGGGAAGTGGGAAAGATTAGGGCGAGAAGTGAAGAAGAGGGATTTCGTACCACCAGTCTATAGCAGCAGCATTTTTTACAGCCGGTTATAGCCGTTAAGTGCGGCGATTTTATAAGCTTCGGAGAGCGTCGGATAATTGACAACATTATCAATAAAATATTCGATGGCGCCGCCGTAGGCCATGACCGCTTGGCCCACGTGAATGATCTCGGTGGCGCGTTCGCCAATGATATGCACGCCCAAGAGCTGAAGGGTTTCGCGATGAAAAATCAACTTGAGCATGCCTTCAGTGTCGCCCATGATGTGAGCGCGCGCCGTTTCACGGTAGAACGCGTGGCCGATCTCATACGGTACTTTTTCTTTGGTCAGTTCTTCTTCCGTTGCTCCTACCATGGAAACTTCGGGGATCGTGTAGATGCCAAAGGGGCGTGGTCCCACTGGCGGCGATGGAATTTGACCGTTGCTATACCCATTGCTGTAGCCATCACGATGTTGGAAGGCATGGGCTGCCGCTAACCGTCCTTGGTGCATAGCGGTCGCAGCCAGCGCGGGAAACCCGATGACATCGCCGACCGCGTACACATGCGGAACGGCGGTTTGATAGTACTCGTTCACCTGCAGCTGTCCACGCGCCGTCGCAACAAGTCCAATCTTTTCCAGTCCAAGGTTATCTGTATTGCCTTGACGGCCAGCTGCGTACAGCACCCGTTCTGCCGTGACGACTTTGCCGCTGGCGCAATGCGCTTCCACACGATCTGGCTCGGGAAGCGTCACCGCCGTGACTTCTTCGCCAAAGCGCATCACCACGCCGGCGTTGAGCATGCGATATAAGAGTCGTTGTTTTAGTTCCTCGTCAAGAAAGTCGAGAATATCGGGGCGCGTATCCAGCAGCGTGACTTTCACGCCTAACACGCCGAAGATCGAGGCGTACTCACAACCCACCACCCCGGCGCCAATGACAGCTAAGGTGCGCGGGATACGGTCGAGATGGAGAATCGAATCTGTATCGAACACATTCTCATCATCAAAGGGAATCGTGCTTGGACGAGCAGGGCGCGATCCAACAGCAAGGATCACAACCGCTGCCGTTACTGTGCGTCGGGACCCATCGTTGCCTTCGATAGCAATGCGGTGCGGGTCCAGAAACGAGGCGCTGCCATGGAACACATCGAGATCGTTCCGATCAAACCGACGGCGCACGGTGTCAGCTTGATGTTGCACGACGGCAGTTTTGTAACGCAGCAGGTCCTGCACCCCCATGCGATGTTTTTTCACCGCACACTGAATGCCGGGGAAAGAGCGCTGTTCCAGCCCGCCAATAAATAGTACGGCTTCGCGCAACGTCTTGCTCGGAAGAGTGGCGGTATGCGCGCAGGCGCCGCCCAGCTGGGAGCCATATTCAATGACCGCCACGCGTTTGTCGAGCTTCGAGGCTTGAATCGCCGCTTTCTCACCCGCCGGCCCTGAGCCGATAACAACGAGGTCATAGTCATATAAAGGAGCTAGCGGCTCCGCTGTCGCCGATTGTAAATTTCCGGTATCCATAGTGTCACTTGTATTATACGTGATACCGCTGCATAAGCAGAAATCAAGCGTCCACCAATGCGGCTTCATTGATAGCAAGACGCTCACTGAACAAGTCTGAGAGTCGAAGGAGGGCTGTCCGATGGATAAAGCAAAACGCGAGCAATTTATTAATCAGCTAATGGGATACGTGTCCGGCGCCGCGGTGTCCGGCATGATTTACATCGGAGATCGCGTCGGGTTATTCAAAGTCATGGCGGGCTCCGGTCCACTTTCTGTAGATGAGACTGCAGCAAAAGCAGGGTTGCAAGAGCGCTATGTTCGAGAATGGCTTTCAGCTATGGCGGCTGCCGGCATCGTGGAGTACGACGCTACAGTAGAACACTTTACACTTCCAGAGGAACACGCCGCGACACTAGCCGACGAAAACAGTCCCAGCTTTTTGGCTGGCTTCTTCCAAAACACGCCGGCGATGATTACCGTCGCCCCGCGTGTAGCCGACGCCTTTGTCAAAGGCGGGGGAGTGCCATTCTCCGAGTATGGACCAGACCTTATTGCTGGCATCGACCGCGGCAACCGCTCGCAATATCAATTCCATTTGGTAAAACGGTGGCTGCCCACCATGCCGCAAGTTGTTGCTCGATTACAAGAAGGCGGTTGCGCCGCTGATGTGGGGTGTGGCAGCGGGTATCCAAGCATTCTCATGGCGCAGGCGTTTCCCAACTCGCGCTTCTACGGTTTTGATGTTAGCGAAGAATCCCTGGCCCGTGCTCGCGCCAATGCGCAGCAAAAAGGAGTGGGAGATCGGGTTGAATTCCAACGTGTGTCAGCAACGGCTCTGCCCGATAGTCCCAAATTTGACGTTATCACCTCGTTTGACGCTATTCACGATATGGTGGATCCACGCGGCGCCCTTCGCTCCATTCGACGTGCGCTCGCCGATGATGGCGCCTATTTCATGGTGGAGCCAAAAGCCGGGGACACGCTGGCAGAGAACCTGGGACCCATGGGCGCTATGATGTATTCCATCAGCACGCTCCACTGCATGACCGTCTCGCTTGCGCATGGCGGCGAGGGTATCGGCACGGCCATTAGCCCAAGCAAGATCCGTGAACTCGCGGAGCAGGCCGGCTTTACGCGCGTGCGCCGTCTTCCGATCGAGCACTTGGCGCAGGCGTTCTATGAGATTCGGCCGTAATGGTTAACCGAACGAAGAGCTGATTCGTCACTGGGAACGGGCAATACAAACTTTCACAGCTGGATTGCTCGCGTCCATAAGAAGCAGAGGAACAAACCATGACGTATCCCGGCCTGCCGTGCTGGCTGTCCGGAAAAGTTGATTTTTTAGACAGTCTTCAGAAGGCGGCGTGGCCAGCACCCTCATACAATAATAGACAGAGTAGGACAAAAAACACGAGAACTAGAATAATCAATCTCGCTCAGCTATAAACCATTGGGCACTAGCTGCGTATTGATTGTTGATGGTCCTCAACATTATAACGCCTTCGGGGTTCTGGCGTTGTCGTGGAGCGGTACACCTTACATGTATTTCCCAAGGGGCCGGGGCGAGGACCCGCGCCGGCTGTGGGGAAGAAAGGAGGATCGTGGCCCCCTAAGAGGATGTTTTGTATGTGCTTCTTCCACTTCAACTACCTACAACATCATAAGGAGGAGAGGAACAGTTATGAAGAAAATGATGGTTTTTATGGTGGCTTTGCTAACATCCGCCATGATGATTACCGTTGCGCGGGCCGAGGTATGTTACCAATTAACCCCCTTTCCTGATATCCTCAGACTCACTATCCAGACTGACCAGGGAACCACTGGGGACACCCATCACAACGTCTTTGGCAACTGGATTTCGTCTAGCTATTCGCTGCCGGTCGTAGGAGCTCGAGAGCTCAATCATGGCAGCACTTCCGTCCGGCGGCTTGGCATTCACGGGACCAATAACGGCCCGTCTTTCGGCGGCAATCCCATCTGCTCGCTTGATGGAATCGCCCCCGGTGGGGCTTGGAGTCTCACGTGTGTCGGTGGTGCTGGAGCCCGCTTCACAAATTCGGGATCGGCCCTGACGCAAGTGTCTTGCGGCGGCGTTGCTTCGTCGATTGGTGGTGCTGAGGCAGGCGACTAAGATTCCGTGTTGCTCCTGCTCCACGAGTACGCAGCGTAAGAAGGGGAAGGCTCCCGCTGTGCCGGGCTTCCTCTTCGTGAGGGTTTTGTGAACCTGAGGGGCGACGCTTTTCTGGGTTATAGAGGCGCACCAAGAAGTAGTAGAAAGAGGCGGGGAAAACCCCATCCAGCCGGGGCATACATAGGCAAGGCCTGTCGGTGCGCGTAAGCCTTCGCCCTCAGAAGGCGGCGTGGCCAGCACCCTCATACAATAATAGACAGAGTAGGACAAAAAACACGAGAACTAGAATAATCAATCTCGCTCAGCTATAAACCATTGGGCACTAGCTGCGTATTGATTGTTGATGGTCCTCAACATTATAACGCCTTCGGGGTTCTGGCGTTGTCGTGGAGCGGTACACCTTACATGTATTTCCCAAGGGGCCGGGGCGAGGACCCGCGCCGGCTGTGGGGAAGAAAGGAGGATCGTGGCCCCCTAAGAGGATGTTTTGTATGTGCTTCTTCCACTTCAACTACCTACAACATCATAAGGAGGAGAGGAACAGTTATGAAGAAAATGATGGTTTTTATGGTGGCTTTGCTAACATCCGCCATGATGATTACCGTTGCGCGGGCCGAGGTATGTTACCAATTAACCCCCTTTCCTGATATCCTCAGACTCACTATCCAGACTGACCAGGGAACCACTGGGGACACCCATCACAACGTCTTTGGCAACTGGATTTCGTCTAGCTATTCGCTGCCGGTCGTAGGAGCTCGAGAGCTCAATCATGGCAGCACTTCCGTCCGGCGGCTTGGCATTCACGGGACCAATAACGGCCCGTCTTTCGGCGGCAATCCCATCTGCTCGCTTGATGGAATCGCCCCCGGTGGGGCTTGGAGTCTCACGTGTGTCGGTGGTGCTGGAGCCCGCTTCACAAATTCGGGATCGGCCCTGACGCAAGTGTCTTGCGGCGGCGTTGCTTCGTCGATTGGTGGTGCTGAGGCAGGCGACTAAGATTCCGTGTTGCTCCTGCTCCACGAGTACGCAGCGTAAGAAGGGGAAGGCTCCCGCTGTGCCGGGCTTCCTCTTCGTGAGGGTTTTGTGAACCTGAGGGGCGACGCTTTTCTGGGTTATAGAGGCGCACCAAGAAGTAGTAGAAAGAGGCGGGGACCCCCCATGCTTCAGAAAACCTCGCCCAGTCTAGATTTTTGCCTCGCCAGAGTGATGAATAAGCTGGGTGATCTTATTTGTTATGGGCAAGCAGTAAAGCGATTATGTGGTACGTTTCCCTGCACTGTCAAATAATGCAAGTCAAGTTTCTTTCTATTCTTTCAGTCCACGCTCATACATCTTTTGCTGCAATTGCTACGCCGTAAACTCCACTACAAATCCATCAGCCAGTTCTTGCCCGCCTCCGATGTAGTCACCGTTTACATCACAGACGATCATGCGTGCGCCGATGAAGCGGAGACCCATCGGCATGACAAACCCGCTCGCAAACTCGTGGAGTTTTCCTTGACGATCAACACGATAGATTTTTCCTTCACGCGGCAGTGCTCGGTCTTTCGGCACGGGCATTGGCATCGCTGTACCAATATCAGCAACGAACAAGTCTCCTGCCCAGGGACCAAATCCGGCCGGGGCATAGGCAAGGCCTGTCGGTGCGTGTAAGCCTTCGACCAGGAACTGGGGCAGCACTTGTCCGTCCGGTGTGACTTGGGTCACGGTCGCGAATCCGGGAACCTGACGACGCGGCGAGAAATTCCCATTGGCTGTGGTCACCAACATGCGATCTTCATCGTTCACTTTCGTAAAGGTCAAACACACAGGATGTCGTGGACGGCCAGTATCCATCACCACTCAGGGTTCCGCCTGACCGTGTGGTCAATTCCGGTACATAGCATTTATCCACAGGGTGCAAGCGAACAAA
>CAZUFQ010000020.1:0-18137 GCA_964618735.1 uncultured Enterobacteriaceae bacterium | reverse complement strand
GCCCAGCGCCGCCGGACTCGGCGCCGGCTGCCCCCTGGCCGCGGCCTCCTGCCGCCCGCGCGCAAACCCCACTTGCGTCCTTTCCGTCCCCCCCAATGGCCCAAAAGCCTTTCAACCTTTCGCCTGGCTTGCTCTTCGTTTTCGGGAATGTAGACAAGACGGCTGTTGACGACATTGAAGGCTGCTGGATCTTTGCCGTATTCTCGTAACGCTTGATGATATTGTTCAATCTCGCGCGGTCCCAGGTTGCACGCAAACGACAAGCCAAGCTTTGCTCCACGGCGAATCGCCTCCGGCGCCATCCCGCCCCAAAGCAGTTCTGGATGGGGTTGACTGACAGGTCGCGGCAGCACCTGCACGTCACGGAAATTAAAGTACTTCCCTTGGAAACTGAAAGGTTCTCCGGTCCATGCACGCTTGAGAATGTCAATCGTTTCCAAGGTGCGCCCTAAGCGTTCTTTCCGTGCGACTTGAAAACCATCGAATTCTTCTTGACGATAGCCTAAGCCGACGCCGAGCCGCAGGCGGCCGTTGGAGATCACGTCAATCAGCGCGGCATCTTCGGCTAACCGTAGCGGATGATAGAAAGGCGCCAGGAGGACGTACGTGCCGATCGTCACCCGCGTAGTGCGTGCGGCGAGCGCGGCGAGCGCCGGCGTCACCGCCGACAGATATCCATCTTCAGTGAAGTGATGCTCCGTCACCCAAATCGAATCGAGCCCTGCTTGGTCCACATACGCTGCTTGCTCCAACATGGCAGTATAGAACGCAGCCGGGGCAAGTTGGGACAACTGCGGCGGCTGGCGGAAATCTAACATATAGCCGAACTTCATCTTTGTTGGCATAACCAATATCTCCGTTTCTTTGTGCAATGTTGTCGCTTGCTGCTGCGCAAACAAATCGTGAGCTATGGAAATCAGCGCGCAGGAGGCGACTCAACCTCCATTTTCCGCTCGGCTGCTAATTCAGCGAATGCAAAAATTTCAGGAAGGCGCTGATGCACTCCTCAGGCCTGTCTACGTAGATCTCATGGCCGGGGCCTTCAACAACAGTAATCCGCGAGTCGGGTATCAAAGGACGCATACTAATCTGAGCGGCGAGCGGCGTGATAGGGCTCTGCGACGGGGCCAGGATGAGGGTTGGTGTTTTGATTTGCGGCAGGATTGGCGCGGTGTCAGCGCCATCGAGCGTGCGGGTGATTCCTTGGAGCACGTGCGTTGGGGTCTTCGCCCATTCATTGACTACCCACTCAATGTGAGCGGGATTCTGACCGCTGATGATCTTCTGCTCAATCAGTAGGCGACCCCAACCTCGCGAGCCGCCTCGAGTAAGTGCGCCTCCGACATTACCATGCTCTCCAGAGAGAGCTTTTGTACCCGTAGGCCGAATCGTCGTAGGCGAGTTACAGATCGTTAAGCTCTTGAGTCGCTCCGGCCAGCGTGCGGCAAAGAGGACGCCGAGAATGCCGCCGATCGACTCTCCCAGGTAATGCACTTGCTGAAGGCCAAGCACGTCCATAAAGTCGCGCATGTCAGTGACCAGTTCGTCTAAAGACCACTTGTGATCTGGACCAGGATCACTTGACTGACCATGTCCTCGCATATCCCGGCGCAGGACCCGATATTCGCGAGCAAGCGGCGGAACCCAATGATGCCAGAACTTTGTGCTGCGACCGACGCCATGTTGGAGCCACACTGTTTCTTTTTCGGTCACCCAGGGATCGGTATAGTCGTCTATTTCGTAGAACATCTCACAATTATTCGCAGTGACTTTTGCCATTTTCTTCCCCCTTTTACTGCGGCGGTTTCTACAGCGAGAACAATTCGCAGGATGAACGCCTGTTGGAAAGCTGTCCAGGCGCCTATCAAACATCCGGGAAACTGTCAATTCGTTGCCGCTGGAGAGAAAGGTGGAGGAACCTTACTAAAAGACTTGAGAATTTGATTATGGATCGAACTGAGGCGAGAAGGTGAAAGGCAAAGGAAAGTTAAAGCGAGGGTGCGGGGCAGACACACCCTCGCTTTGAGTCCCAGGTGTTTCACTCGCGTTTCATTTGTTTCTCTTTAACCTGGGAACACATCGGCCTCCTCTACTTGAAAAAGCAGGGAGGCTCAACACCGGTTTTTGCGGCTCAGTCTTTAACGCTTGGTGAGGGGAGTATAGCCTAACGATAAGTTAAGGAAAAACTAGTAAAGTAGGGAAAATCCCTAAAACCATGTAAGGAAAATCCGCATTTTTCTGTCGGGTTTTTTCTTACAAAAAGAATGACACAAATAAAGAGCGGTTTTTCTCCGCGATGCTTCTAAGAGTACATTGACGGGAGGAAGGGCGACTGACTTCTGAGGTGCAGCCAGACTTTGAACGGTTACGGTCGTGTTTCCATCGGCCACCACATATTTGGTGACGGTAGAATCAACTGAATACGTCAGCTCTAGAGTTGAAAAATGCCACTGTGGTTTTCCAAAGATTGAGCAAAATTCCCTCGCAGATAGTGACGCTGCCCTTCCCCCCGAAAATACTAAGTCAGCTACCACATCCAACAAAAAAATATCAAGTTCGTTAACACGTAGCGGAGAGCGCTACAAGAGCCGCATCACTGAATTTTCTACATCTTGTCCCGCGCGCCCCCGGAGAATCACAATTTGAGATATGGATTTTCTCGGCAATCTTCACGCGTCGTTCATGACAATGTCACATTCTTGCAAAGAAACAGTGCGATACTGATTTATAGGAGGGTTGACGTGTGAAACGCATCCTTGTTGTTGAAGATGAACTGAGCATCTCGAATCTGATCTCTTATAACCTTGAACAAGCTGGCTACCGAGTCGCAACCGCTTACGATGGAGTTGAAGCGGTTCGTTTGGTTGAAGAGTTTTGTCCACATCTTGTGACCTTAGACTTATTGCTTCCGTTGCAGAGCGGTTGGCAGGTCCTTGATGCGATTCGTCGCCATCCACGGAGACAGATTGCCGCCTTGCCGGTGATCGTGTTGAGCGCCTTGAATTCTGTGCAACTCCGAAACGAACTCCTTCACAACGGAGTGCGCTATTGTCTCGGAAAGCCTTTTTCAGTCACCGAACTGCGTATGCTCGTCGATATACTCATTGGCGAAAAAGATGAGGCGAACTGGGAAAGTCCTTTGTAACTAACATCGCTTCCCAGTCGCCCCTCCTTCCTTTCTCTTCTCTCCTCGGGTCATTGGCTTGTCATGAACAAGTAACCTCTCCGTCACAGCGTTGTAACAGACCCCGGATATCATCCCTCCAGAACCACGGCGAAGGAGGTGGTGCGTCTTGTCCGTGCGGTAAAAAGCAAAGTTGTTACAGAAGTCTCTATGGGCAACCTTGGCAGGGAAGAAGGAGAATTTTACTTATGCAACTGAAAAGTATGCTCGTGCTGGTGTGCGCGAGCGGGTTTGTTATCGGATGTTTGGGGGTGACGCCAGTTTATGCGCAGAAAAAGAGCGTCGCTGAAGAGTTGATCGAGGTCCTCGAAGCCGACGGGAAAATCAGTAAAAGCAAAGCTGATGAGTTGCGTCAACGCGCTAAAGTGGAAAATGAAGCGCGCGAAGCCGGTGTGGAAGCCTTTCGCCGCGATCCCGTCAAAGCTGTTAAATCAGATATGGATTGGCTGAACCGTCTTTCCTTCTCCGGCGATGTACGAACCCGCTGGGAAGGCATCTATCAGGACAAGGGCAGCAGTGGCCAGAATAGCGGCATCGCGCGCAATCGTGAACGCTTCCGCCTGCGTTTGGGAGTCAAGTACAAAATCAGCGATGAACTCGAAGGCGGGCTCCGTTTAGTGAGCGGCGACCCAGGCGACCCGATCTCCGCCAACCAGACCACGGGGGATCTCTTCACCAAAAAACCCATTAACCTCGACCAGGCCTATATCACGTTCACGCCTAAAAACAGTTTCTCCATGTTGAGAAATCTGGAATGGGCGCCATTTTCCATGACGGTGGGCAAATTCGCCAATCCGCTGTTCCGTCCGCGCGCTGGCATGAATTCAGAAATGATCTGGGATGATGACCTCAACCCCGAAGGGGCCAACGAAACCTTCACCTTCTATAACGCCTCTGAAGGGTTCTTGCGCAAACTCCAGTTGCATGTGGCGGAGTGGACGGTGAAGGAAGCGGCCAAGGCCGCCGACGCGTGGATGATAGGTGGGCAGTTTGTGGGCAATTTCGCCCTCACACCAATGATGAATCTCACCTTCGGTGTTGCTGACTACAATTTCGTGCACCCTAGCCTCATCGCGTTCGAGCGGAACGCCAACGCTTCGCTGAAAGTCACGAACGGGGTGTTGCTCAAGGATGGCACAAGAATTCCGGGCGGCGTGTCACTCAGTCCCAGTAAGAAAGATGCAAAGGGGAATCTGATCCCCTTCCAAGATTTTCTGAGCGGATGGAACATTTTCAATGTGAATGGGCAGTTGGATATCAACACGGGGTATGCCAAGTGGCCGGTGGGCGTATTCTTTGATTATGCGAAGAATGTGAGGGCGTACAATAATAAGGACACGGCAATTTTCGCGGGGGCGTCAGTGGGCGTGTTGAAAGACCCCGGAGATTGGATGTTCTCGGCCGCTTGGGGCCGGCTGGAAACCGAGTCTGTCCTGTCGGTATTTAGCTACAGCGACTATGGCCGCGACGGCGGTACGAATGTAACCGGCCCCATAGTCAGGGTCGATTATCTCTTATTGCCGCGCTTGACACTGACCGCCAAGAATCACTTCGTGTCATATATCGATCGTCCAGCAAAGTTTTCGAATTCGCTCGTCAATCGCTTCCAGCTGGATGCCGTACTGGCGTTCTAATAAGCTTCATGAGACTGGTGTTCTCCAGAGGGGCGAAGTATTACAATTCTCTTCCGAACGTGCCTGCATACGGTTGGCAACGTTTCGCCCCTTCGTAGCGCCGCTTAACCCCGTCATTACCTTGTCATCACCTTGTAACATTCCTGTAACATTAATTGTTTAAGGAGGAGTCCATGAAGAATCATATTTCTTGGCGTAGTGTATTTGCGACAATAGCCGCGGCTGGCGTCGTCATGTGGGCGGTTCCCGGATTCGCACAAAATGCGGTACAAGTCGACCCTGCTCTTCCCTCTTACAAACCTGTGGGCGGTATTTCAGGAAACCTTGGCAGCATAGGATCTGACACTCTTAATAACCTGATGACGTTCTGGGCCGAAGGCTTCAAGAAGGTTTATCCAAATGTCAACATTCAGATTGAGGGTAAAGGCTCAAGCACTGCCCCCCCTGCTCTGATAGAGGGTACGGCTCAACTTGGTCCTATGTCCCGTGCTATGAAAGGGAATGAGGTCGACGCTTTCGAGGCAAAATATGGGTACAAACCCACACCGTTACGCACCTCGCTCGACTCACTAGCGGTGTTTGTTCACAAAGATAATTCAATCACAGGTCTCACGCTTTCTCAGGTGGATGGCATCTTTTCCAAAACGCTTCGTTGCAAAGGAACAGAGGCAAAAACGTGGGGAGATGTTGGCGTTGACGGCGCATCGGCGAATGCGCCAATCAGCCTCTATGGTCGTAATTCAGCCTCGGGTACGTACGGCTTCTTCAAGGAACATGCCCTGTGCAACGGCGATTACAAGGACACGGTGAAAGAGCAACCGGGTTCCGCCTCTGTGGTGCAGGGCGTCAGCGAAGACCGCAACGGCGCTGGCTACAGCGGCATTGGGTATGCAACTTCTGGGGTGCGCGCCGTACCGTTATCGGCGAAACCAGGCGAGTCTTTTCATGAGGCGAACTATCAGAACGTTGTGAACGGCAGCTATCCACTGAGTCGTTTCCTCTTCATCTATATTAACCGTGCTTCAGACAAGCCTCTTGATCCCCTCGTGAAGGAGTTCTGTAAATTTGTTCTTAGCAAAGAAGGGCAAGAGCTCGTCATCAAAGACGGCTACTATCCGCTGCCAGCCTCTATTGTCAATGAAGAATTAGCAAAACTGCAGTAAACGCCGCTATTCCCCATTCTGGAATGGACGACCCACCACAGGGCAAGGGAAAAGACCTTGCCCTACTGACTGCACGAAGGGCGACCGCTCATGCCGAACGTCGAGCAACAAGGTGGACAACCAGAAGCCGCAACAGCCTCAGAAGTAGAGGTGCGCCTGTACGCCGCCGAGAGAAGGTCTCGGGTGCAGCGTAAAAAACTAATTGACAAAGCAGCAAGGATTTTTATCACCGCCGGCGGCCTCGCTATTGTTTTTAGCATCCTTGCGATCCTTTTCGTGATTGTTGCCGAGACACTGCCCTTGTGGAAAAGTCCTACAGCCGTCGCCCAAAAACCTCTTGACCTTCATACCATCACTGGCGTCAGCGCAGCTCCTCTTGCCTTAGGAATCGAAGAGTACCAGGCAATCGGCTATGTCCTGACTGCCGCTGGCTCAGTCGATTTTCTGTTGC
Source organism: uncultured Enterobacteriaceae bacterium (assembly GCA_964618735.1). Taxonomy (GTDB): domain Bacteria; phylum Desulfobacterota; class Binatia; order Bin18; family Bin18; genus SYOC01. Next base: position 11,705 of record CAZUFQ010000020.1, on the reverse strand, counting down.
TCGCCAAGCAACAACTCGTCCAGCAGTATGAAATTCACGGACTCAACGGCCAGCAGCCAACAGCTGCCTACCGCGACGGTTTGCATCATGTGATTGCGGTCGCCGCCCCGGGCGGCATGGTTATTCCTCTCAAAATTGATTTTCCTATTCAGTTTAAGAACGGCGTTCGCACCATCACCCCGGGGATCAAAGAAGAAAAACCCTTGCAAATTGATCCCCAAGGGCGCACGATCACTTCGCTTGTCTACAGAGAAGACGAAGGAAAAATTGCTGTGGTCGCCTTAGTTGGACCACGCACGCTCCTGTACTACGCGCGGCAAGAGAAAACCTCGCTCTTAGGACCTGCCGAAGCAGAAGAGTTTCGTGCAGACCTTTCTTCATATTTGCAAGCCGATGTGACAGCGCTCGCTCTGGACCGCTATCAAGCACATCTCCTCGCTGGCACTGCTGCTGGCATGGTATATCATTGGCAGGTGGACGAACCGGATAAGCCGACGCTTGCAGACACCTTTACTCTGCATCAAGAAAAGAAAGCGGGAATTAGCGCACTCGGGTGGTTGCTTGCCGACCGTTCCATTATTGTAGGCGATACCGCAGGCGGCGTCAGCGTCTGGTTTGAGGTCCGCGACCCGCAACATCCGCAAGACGCGCCGTTTCGTCAGATTCACACCCTGCGCTCGCACCAGGCGCCGGTGACGGCGATTGCGCCATCTCCGCGCGATAAGGGATTTGTTACCGCCGACGCTGCCGGGACGGTGTTGCTTCATCACGCAACTTCCGAGCAAACACTGCTAGCACTGAAGACTGCTGGAGGTGCGCTGCCATTGCTTTCTTTTGCCCCCAAAGCGGATGGTGCTGTGGCGGTTGATACGCGCGGCCAATTTTATTGGTGGACGATTGCGAACCCACATCCAGAGATTAACCTGCGAACACTGTTCGGCAAGGTCTGGTACGAAGGATATCCTCATCCCGATTTCACCTGGCAATCGAGCAGCGGCACGGACGACTTCGAGCCGAAATTCAGCCTGACCCCTTTAGCGTACGGCACCCTGAAAGGCGCCTTCTACGCGCTGTTACTGGCGATACCAATCAGCATCTGCGCCGCCATCTATACGTCGCAATTCATGCACCCAAGCCTACGCAATAAGGTCAAACCGACAGTGGAAGTCATGGCTGCGCTGCCCAGTGTCGTGTTGGGCTTTTTTGCCGGCTTATGGTTGGCCCCGCGCATCGAAAAGCTCGTGCCTGCGGTGATTCTCATGTTGTTCGTTTTGCCGCTGGTCAGCCTCGTGGCGGCGTTCTTGTGGCGCTTGATTCCACTGGCGAGGCGTAGCCGGCTCAAACCTGGCGTCGAGCTGTTTCTGCTTGCCCCTGCTCTGCTAGTAGCCCTTTATGGCTGTCTCAGTCTCAACGGCGTGCTAGAGGCGACGCTCTTTCATGGCAACTTCCCGCAGTGGCTCTACGAAACGGTGGGGGTGCGCTACGATCCGCGCAACTCTCTGGTGGTCGGCTTCGCCATGGGATTCGCCGTGATTCCCATCATCTACACAATTTGTGAGGATGCGTTGTCAAACGTTCCGCAACACCTGATCTCTGGGTCGCTGGCGCTGGGCGCCACACGCTGGCAAACTGCGATCCGCGTCGTTCTTCCAACGGCGAGCCCCGGACTGTTTTCCGCGGTCATGATCGGCTTTGGTCGAGCGGTCGGGGAGACCATGATTGTCCTGATGGCGACGGGCAACACGCCGGTTATGGACTTCTTGCCGTTCAGCGGGTTTCGCGCGTTGTCAGCCAATATCGCAGTAGAGATTCCCGAGGCGCCTTATGGCGGCACTTTATATCGGACATTGTTTCTGGCCGCGTTACTGCTCTTTATTATTACTTTTGTTATCAATACCATGGCTGAGGTGGTGCGGCAGCGGCTACGAGAGCGCTACAGTCGCATTTAATGAACTGCTGACGATATGAACAAAGATTTCTGGAAGAGTGGTGATCCCTTCGTGTGGCTGACAGGCGGCGCACTAGCGTTTTGTCTGCTCATGATCGTTTCACTTATTGTTATTATTTCCACGAACGCCATCGGTTACTTCTGGCCTGGGCAATTGATTCACGTCAAACTGCAAGGCGGAGAAGAGCTGCTCGGCCAGATTGTCGGCCATGAAAACATTCCCGGCTCGCGTATGGAAAACGACAAACTGCAATCCCGCACCGAGTTTCAGGTCGCCAATCGCGATCTCTATGGCGCTGATTTTCGCTGGGTCGAGGATGCAAAGCTCGTGTCCCAGGAGACTCCCCCAAACGCGATCTACTTTGAGCGTTGGGAGTGGGGCGCGCTGTTTGGCTTTCTGAAAGAACTGCGGCTCGACGGCCAAGTTGTTGCTGAAGGTCATGACGCAGTGTGGCAAAAGTTCCAGGAACTTCACCTACATACACAAAAGACGCTGGAGAAAATTCACGCTATCGAGAAGAAAGAAATCGGGGATATTAACTATAATTTAGAACGCTTACGGCTCGCGAAGAAAACTGAGGCTCGCGCCTCTGCTGATGCGGAGCAACCACAGCGTATGGCCGCTTTGGATCAAGAGATCTCACATTGGCAACAGCAGTACGAGGAGAAAGCGCAAAAGCTCAAAGCTCTGTATCAAGAAAATGGTCGTTATCATGTTGTCGTCCAAGCCGCCGGCGGACGAGAGAAAGACCTTCCGGTTGCAGCCGTTGTTCGTGCGTTCCTTCCAAATCAAATGGCTTGGAGCGACCGCCTGCTCCTCTACATCACTCGGATGTGGGAGTTTGTGTGGGATGAGCCTCGTGAGTCCAATACTGAAGGCGGCGTGTTTCCCGCTATTTTTGGCACAGTGATGATGGTGCTGCTCATGAGCGTCGTCGTGGCGCCTTTCGGTGTGATTGCGGCTCTGTACTTACGCGAGTACGCCAAGCAAGGCCCGCTCGTGCGCATGGTCCGCATTGCGGTGAATAACTTGGCTGGAGTGCCATCGATTGTGTTTGGCGTGTTCGGCTTAGGTTTTTTTATTTACCTTATGGGTGGAACGATCGATCGCCTCTTTTACTCTGATATGTTGCCGACGCCGACCTATGGCACGGGCGGAATTCTCTGGGCCTCGCTGACGCTGGCGCTGATGACCGTGCCGGTGGTTATTGTAGCAACGGAAGAATCGTTAGCCTCGATCCCACGCGAGTGGCGTGAAGGCTCTCTCGCCCTTGGCGCGACCAAATGGGAGACAATATGGAAAATTGTCCTTCCTGGCGCTCTGCCGGGGATTCTCACCGGCATGATCCTCGCCATGGCGAGAGGCGCGGGAGAAGTCGCGCCCCTGATGATTACCGGCGTTGTGAAGCTTGCGCCCACCTTGCCGCTTGATGGGCATGCGCCCTTTTTCCATTTTGAGCGCAAATTTATGCACCTAGGGTTTCACATTTACGACGTCGGGTTTCAATCGCCCAATGTGGAAGCGGCAAAACCAATGGTGTTCATCACGACATTATTGCTGATTGGCATTATCCTACTATTAAACCTGGCCGCGATTACAGTTCGTAATCGCCTACGCAGCCGCCTACGCTTCGGAACTTTCTGAAACTGAACTGTATGCCAAACTCGACACACTCGCGTAGTTCCACCGGTTCTGCACAAACGAACGGAAAAGATAACGGACCGCTCGCGGCTACGAGTGAGTTGGCCATTGCGATCCGTAATCTGTGTTTGTTTTACGGCGGCAAGCAAGCCCTTTACAATGTAGATATGGATATTGGCCGCCATCAAGTGACCGCCTTCATCGGCCCGTCCGGCTGCGGGAAATCCACCCTCTTGCGCTGTCTGAACCGCTTGAACGATCTTATTGACAGCGTGCGGGTGACCGGCAGTATTATTATAGACAGGTTGGAAATTCTTAATCCCAGCCTGGATGTGACGGACCTGAGAAAACGCGTAGGCATGGTTTTTCAGAAACCAAACCCCTTTCCAAAGACGATTTACGAGAATGTCGCCTATGGGCCGCGGATTTTAGGCGTCCACAACAAGGCTCGACTAGACGAGGTGGTTGAGCGCAGTCTGAAAGGCGCAGCGTTATGGGAAGAAGTAAAGGACCGTCTCCATGAGAATGCGCTGGGCTTGTCTGGCGGACAACATCAACGCCTGTGTATTGCCCGCACCATTGCCGTAGAGCCGCAAGTGGTGTTGATGGATGAACCCTGCTCGGCCTTGGACCCGATCGCGACAACCAAGATCGAGGAATTGATTCATGAATTGAAAGAACAATATACGATTGTTATCGTGACGCATAACATGCAACAGGCGGCGCGCGTTTCGGATTACACCGCGTTTATGTACATGGGACACTTAATAGAATTTGGCAAAACGGACAAGTTGTTTACCGCGCCCGAAAAACAAGAAACCGAAGACTACATCACTGGCCGGTTCGGCTGAACGAGAGGTGCGCATGCCGTTACATACAGACCGACAATACGAAGAGGAGTTGCAACAACTGCGCGCGAAAGTGCTGGAAATGGGCGGTTTAGTCGAGAAGCAGATTGGTGACGCTATGTCTTCTCTAATCGATCGCAATTCTACGCTGGCGCAAGAGGTTATTGGGCGGGACCACACCATCAACTACCTTGATGTCGCGGTGGATGAAGCAAGCACCAAACTGTTAGCGTTGCACCAGCCCGCCGGACGAGACCTGCGCTTCATTATGACGAGCATCCGCATCTCGACAGACCTCGAACGCGTTGGCGACATTGCCCAGAACATTTGCGAACGCGCGGTCGAGCTGAATCAAGAGCCGCCCCTGAAGCCGTATGTAGATTTACCACGGATGTCGGAATGGACGCGGGCGATGTTGCGCGATAGCCTCGACGCTTTCGTACGCGAAGATACGGAGCTGGCCTTGCAAGTCTGTCAGCGTGACGATTTTGTTGACAATCTCACCGCGCAATTTTTCCGCGAGATGCTTTCCCACATGACGCAGGACCCGCTGAGCGTGAGTCGAGCGGTTCGTCTGCTGTTCCTCGCGAAATACCTTGAGCGCATCGCCGACCATGCTACGAATATCGGCGAGATGGTGATTTATATGGTGAAGGGGAAGAGCATTCGCCACGTCTCTCCTCCGCCCGCGTCCGTATAGGAGACGCCAAAGGATACATGGAAACGTTAAGCTCAGGACGAGCGACTGCCGGCGAACCAAAACGCAAAGTGCTGGTAGTCGAAGATGAAAAAGATATTCGCGACTTGGTGCGCTACAATTTAGAAGCTGAAGGCTTCTCTGCCGTCGAGGCGAGTGATGGCGAAATCGGCTTATTACTCGCGACGCGAGAACGACCGGCGCTGGTAGTGTTAGACCTCATGTTGCCGGGCCTGTCAGGACTCGAAGTGTGCAGAAAACTGCGCGAACGCGACGACACTATGCGCATCCCCATTTTGATTCTGACGGCGCGCGCCTCCGAGGTGGATAAAGTCCTTGGCTTAGAGATGGGCGCCGACGATTACGTCACCAAACCGTTCAGCCCACGAGAACTCGTTGCGCGAGTCAAAGCCGTATTACGTCGGGCCTATGGCGTCACGCCGGATAAACCACACGAAGTGTATGAAAAAGGACGGATCCGGATCGATTTCGATACGTACGAAGTCTCCTTGGATCATCAGCCATTGGGGCTCGGATTACGTGAATTCGAATTGCTGAAATTCTTCTTACAGTATCCCAATCGCGTCTTCAGCCGCGGACAGATTCTTGATTTAGTCTGGGGTCAGGACGTTTATGTTGAACCACGCACGGTCGATGTGCATATTCGCCGCTTGCGCCAACGGCTCGAACGAGATGACGCTAATCCAACGTTTATCTTGACCGTCCGCGGCGTAGGCTACAAGTGTAATCCCGATGCGCTGGAGGAGTAGCGTCCTTTTCCCGATTATTTTTTTCCCCCTCTTCACCCTGAGTGCGCTTGTCGCCTCCCTACTCCTCGCTGCGATTTCTTCAACCTTTCCTTCTTTTGCGATTGGCTTCCTGCTCATATTGATGGGGGCCGCAGCTCCCCTGTTGGCGCTCGTTTTTGGGGCGCGGCTGCGCAGGCGGCTACAGCGCTTGTTGCATTTTCTCGATGCCGCTCCTCTCCGCGAATTTCCATCTTCTTTGCCAGTCTGGAATGAAGATGAAGTCGGCGCCCTGGAACGGGGATTCCAACGCTTGGTGAGTCGTTTCCATGAAGAGGTGCGAACGCTGCAAAGCGAAGGCAAAAAACTCGAAGCCGTGTTACAAAGCATGGCTGAAGGCGTATTAGTGATTGATCCCGCTGGGAACGTCATGCTGTGTAACCGTGCGGCGCAAGAGCTTTTTGGCTTGTCCCCAACGCGGGATTGGCGCGGAAAACCCGTGCAAACCTTCTCTCGCCACTCCGTATTGCCGGAACTCCTGCGCGAAGTGGCTAATCGACGTCCTGGCGACACTCCCGTGTCCAGCGAGATTGAGATCGAAGGAAAAACGCATCGCTCGCTGTCGGCGAGTGCGATGCCGGTGCACGGCGAGGGCGCCACGGTCACGGGCTACGTCTTGGTGTTCCATGATTTGACGCAACTCAAACGCTTGGAGTCGATTCGCTCCGACTTTGTCGCCAATGTCTCACACGAATTACGCACGCCGCTGACCGCCATCAAAGGCTACGCGGAAACGCTGTTGAACGGCGCGCTCAAAGACCCTGAGACCGCCGTGCGTTTCTTGACCATCATTGATCGGCATTCAGAGCGCCTCAGCCGTCTCATCCAAGATTTGTTAACATTGTCAGACCTTGAACTGGGAAAAACTGAGCTGCGACATGAAACGGTAATGATTCCCGAGTTGACCGACGAAGTGTTTGAGCTCGTGCGCGACAAAGCCGAGCGGGGCGGAATACAGTTATTCCACGAGTTTCCGCCAGAACTTCCCGCCCTCCTTGCAGATAATGACCGACTCCATCAAGCCGTGTTGAACCTGGTGGACAACGCCATCAAATATACACCAGCAGGCGGCTCGGTGACGGTGTCGGCAAAGGCAGTTTCCAAACCAAAATCTACAGTACAGGGGGTGGACGGCCAGGAAAATGAAGTTGAACTTCTAGGCGATTGGCTAGATATTGCAGTAGTAGATACTGGCTGTGGCGTCTCAGCGTCAGAAATTCCACGCTTGACGCAGAGATTTTATCGTGTTGACAAAGCCCGATCGCGAGAACTGGGCGGCACGGGGCTCGGGCTTGCGATTGTGAAACACATTGTTCAGGCTCACGGAGGCTTTTTGCATATCGAAAGCGAACTCAATCACGGCACGACCTTTCGCCTCTTCTTGCCGCTCGCCGCTTCCAAGAATACCCTTAGCGTTTCTGCGACGACACTCCTGGGCAAATAAGAGCTCCTCCTCTAGCGAAACTCTGAGAACGCAGATAGCGTTTCTCTACATTCGATGGGAGGGCATATGCAGGAGCCGACCCGTAAAGCAAAACCCCACGCCAAAGTTGTTCATCACATTCCCGGACGGATGCGTCTGCGGTTACACAAGGACAGTCGTCATCCTCACGCTTTACAAAAATTGAAAACTGAGCTGGACGCCCAGCCCGGTGTTCGCGGAGTCGAAATAAATGAAGCAGCTGGCAGTGTGACAGTTAAGTATGATGCACAACAGCACACAGCAGCGGGCATTTTAGGCCTTCTCCAGGATTTCAGCGTCTTGGTCGGTACGGTAGTAGAGGTCCCTCATCTGGAAGAAGAGGAGGACCACAGCGGACACAGTAAAGCGGCGTTAACGTTGGCTGACGCGCTAGACGATCTTGATCGAAGGCTGTCCGCCCTGACTGGACACACCGTTGATCTGCGGGTGCTGTTTCCGCTGGGTTTAGTTGGCGTAGGGTTGTGGCAAATCAGTAAACATGGACTGATGTTCGAGATGATTCCAGGTTGGCTCCTCGTGTGGCTGGGGTTTGATGCGTTTGTCAAACTCCACCCCCAACCAGAGATTCAGGAAATCCCGGCGGCAATTTGACGAGTCTTAGGCGGCGCGGCCCCTGCTTCCCGCAGCACTGCCGCCTTATCAGTCACTTCCCAAGGAAGACCAATATCCATACGCCCCACATGACCGTAGGCGGCGAGCTTGCGATAGAAACCGCCTTTCACCACCGATGGCAGAAAGCGCAAGTTGAACTGTTTGAGGATCGCCGCCATGCGAAAATCACAATGTTGGGTCAGCAGAATGCGGATCTCCTCATCCGAAATTGCGCCAGTGCCAAAGGTTTCAACCTGAATACTCACAGGTCGCGCAGCGCCGATAGAATAACTCAGCTGCACTTCGCAGTCGGTTGCTAACCCGGCCGCCACCACATTCTTGGCGGCATAACGGGCAATATAGGCGCCGATACGGTCAATCCGTGTCGGATCCTTTCCACTTAGCGCCGCGCCGCTATGGCGAGAGTATTCACCATAAGTGTCAATCGCATTTTTTCTGCCCGTGAGGCCCGAGTGCACCGACGGACCGCCAATGAGAAACGGCCCATCAGGATTGATGAAAATTTTCGTCTCGCCGTCAGGGCGGATTTCTTCGTCGCGAAAGATTGGTTCAATCACCACTTCGCGTAAATCTTGAGCTAGCCGTTTCCCATCCGGTCCGCCAGCCGCGGCCAATTTATCCTGGCCGCCAACCACGGTTACACTGTAAATACGATAAGGGCGACGGTTTTTGTACTCGACCCCAACCTGGGTTTTTCCATCCGGCGTGAGATAGGGTAGCAGCTTCTGCAACCGCACCGAGGTCAGCCGCCTCGCCAAGCGATGCGCGAGCCAGATGGGCATCGGCAGCAACGCCGGCGTCTGATCACAAGCGAACCCGAAGACAGTGACTTGATTCTTCACCGTCACCCGTTCGATGTCTTCGTCAGACAGCTCTTTCTCATTGAAGGCGCGACGTTCTTCGGCAGGCAATTCTTTCAGACTCGTGACAATGCTACAGGTCTTCGGATTAAACGTCGGTTGGTCATACCCCACTTGGGTAATGACTTGGCGGGCCACATTGGGAATATCGACCGTCGCCTCCGAGGCGAAACGCGCGGCAAGAAAGACAATACCCGTAGCCACCGCACATTCAGCAATGAGCGCAGAATAGGGGTCTTGCTGGAGAAAGCGATCGAGAATCGCATCGCTGATCTGGTCGCACAGCTTGTCAGGATGCCCTTCCGTCACAGATTCAGAGGTGAACATAAAATCATTTTGCATACTGGTCCACTTTATCGTCATCAAAAAGCTCAGTCTCACAACCCAATGGCGCCATGATTTTCAGGAGCGAAAGTTGATGAGTTTTCTACAGGCGACGCTTGCGCGGCGTTGTGCTCTTGCTCCCGCTGAGCGTTTTGTTGTATTGCTCTCTGTTTATTCTTTTTGGCTACTTCGTTGATCACAAACGGCGCCGCTGCGCTACCGCCAATGATCAGGCCGTCCAGTAATGAGATTGGCGTCAAGCCCAGCAGGTTCCGCAACCCCGGGACAACGAAGGTAAGCGTCTGCAATCCAAAGGAGCCAACAAGCGCCATATTCAAATAGAAATTAGGCGGCAGGGGAGTAGTGTCAAAGATACTATGGGTTTCCGAACGCGAGGTGATAGCGTGTAATAGCTGCCCAGCTGTCAGGCTAGTAAACGCGAGCGTGCTGGCTTGCGGACCAGCCCCGTAACGCGCCAAGCCATACCCATACGCGCCGAGCGCGCCGGCCGAGAGTGCGGTTGACTCTAGGGCAATGCTGCGAAAATCAGACGGTTTGATAATTGGCTCTTCTGGGCTGCGCGGCGGTTGGTTCATCACGTCCGGCTCTGGCTCTTCCAGGGCGAGCGCAAGGCCAGGAAAGATATCAGAAACCAAGTTGATCCACAGCAGCTGCATGGCGTTGAGCGGATGCCCAAGCCCGGTGGAGATGGCCGCCGCGGTCACAATGATCTCGCTCAAATTCGTTGACAAAAGAAAATGGACCGATTTGCGAATGTTACTGTAGATTGTTCGTCCCTGACTCACAGCGATCAACATCGTCTCGAGATTGTCATCTTCGAGCACCACGTCAGCGACTTCTCGGGCAACGTCCGTTCCTGTATGCCCCATGGCGATGCCGATATTGGCGGCTTTCAACGCGGGACCATCATTGATGCCGTCTCCTGTCATAGCCACAACTTTCTCGGCTCGTTGCAGCGCTTGGACGATTTGCAATTTATGCGCCGGGCTTACCCTGGCAAAGACATCCACTTTCTCAGAAAGCGCTTTCATAACTTCGGGATCGAGGTTCGCCAAATGTGTCGAATCGAGAATTTCTAGATGTCCATTACGGCTCAGGGCTAATTCTTTACCAATAGCGTAAGCAGTGGGGCTCTGATCGCCGGTGATCATGACCGTCTCGATACCCGCTCGGTGAAATCCTTGGATTACCTCCTTGACGCCAGAGCGTACGGGGTCCGCCATGCCGACTAACCCGACCCAGGTAAGATCGCCGGGGGACTCAGGATGCTCAGATTCCTCGCTGACGTAATGATACGCACAACCGAGGATCCGCAGGGCCTCGCCAGCCATCCGCTCATTTTCCGTTTCGATGATAAACCGATCACTATCTGTGAGTAAGGTGCGCTCACCGTCTTTGAGAATCCAGGAACACATCGCTAACACTTCCCCAGGGCTGCCTTTGACGGTGAGCAAGAGGGGCGGCGCCCCGTCCGGATCAGCACTGGTCGAGCGATGCAGAGTGCTCATAAAGTTGCAATTCTCGGAACGCAAGCGCATGGTGCGCATTTCATATTCCCGGCGTAAAGCCAGAATATCGATCCCGGCGCTGATCGCCATGTGGATCAGCGCATTTTCGGTAGAAGAGCCTTTGAGCACATAGTCGTTCATGCTCCACTCAATTTCGACCTCGCTACACAATACGCCAATCTGGACGAGGCGGACGAGTTCTTCACAGGTCAAAGGATCAATGGGCTCTGTTCCTGCTGTAAATTTTTTATCACTGACGGTGATACGCCGCAGGCCGACATGGGCGGCGACCGCAGACATGCGATTCAGCGTCAACGTGCCAGTCTTATCAAGGCAGACAGTCTGGATGCAGCCGAGAGCTTCGACCGCATCGAGACGGCGGATTAACACGCGATGTTTCCGCATGTTGACAATGCCAAGCGCCAAGGTCGTGGTGGCGACGGTGGGCAGTCCTTCCGGCACCGCGGCGACAGCCAAAGAAATCGCGGTCTTCAACATCTCGAGGAAACCGTAACCCTGCAAGAGGCCCGCCCCAAAGACAAGGCCACAGACGCCGCCCGAGATCAGCACCAGCTGGGTTCCCATTTGATCAAGTTGACGCTCCATCGGAGTTTCCGGCGTCTGCGCCTCACCGGCGAGCATCTGAATCTGCCCCAACTCAGTGAATCGCCCGGTTGCCACGACCACGGCGAGACCTTGACCACCAGTCACAAGGGTCCCCATGTACGCCATATTGATGCGATCCGCGAGAGGAAGAGCCAGCTCCGGCAGAGGAGTCGTAATCTTCTGTACGGGCAGACTTTCTCCAGTCAGCGTCGATTCGTCTACCGTTAGTCGCTGTGTTTCGAGACGCTGACAGTCTGCCGCCACGTAACTCCCGGGCTTTACCATCAAGAGTGCGCCAGGGACAACCTCAAGTGCCGTGCGTACCACGCCGGCGACAGCCCCGAGATCGA